>JAODAU010000435.1 GCA_025463615.1 Microbacteriaceae bacterium
GACGGCAAGTGCGTCAGCGACGCGGTCCTGATGCGCCGCGCGCTGGAGTACGTCAAGGCGTTCGACGGCGTCATCGCCCAGCACGCCCAGGAGCCCCGGCTCACCGAAGGCGCCCAGATGAACGAGGGCGACCTCTCGGGCCGACTCGGTCTGGCCGGCTGGCCGGCCGTGGCCGAGGAGTCGATCATCGCCCGGGATGTGCTGCTCGCGCAGCACATCGGCGCGCGCCTGCACGTGTGCCACGTCTCGACGGCGGGCAGTGTGGAGGTCGTGCGCTGGGCCAAGGCCCGCGGCATCCGCGTCACGGCGGAGGTCACGCCGCACCACCTGCTGCTCACCGAGCAGCTCGCCGCCACCTACGACTCGCGCTACAAGGTCAACCCGCCGCTGCGCGGTGAGGACGACGTGCTCGCCCTGCGCGCGGCCCTGGCCGACGGCACGATCGACATCGTCGCCACCGACCACGCGCCGCACCCGGTCGAGTCCAAGGACTGCGAGTGGGAGGCCGCCGCGTTCGGAATGGTCGGGCTCGAGTCCGCGCTGTCGGTCGTGCAGGCCGCGATGGTGGACACCGGGATGCTCGGCTGGGACGACGTCGCCCGCGTCATGTCCCGCGTGCCCGCCGAGATCGGCCTGCTGCCCGGCTACGAGTTCGGCATCGCCGTCGGCGCGCCTGCCGAGTTCACGCTCGTCGACCCGTCCGCCTCCCGCGTCTTCGGCGTCGGCGACCTGCGCGGCAAGGGCACGAACACGCCGTACCTCGCGACCACGCTGCCGGGCCGCGTCATCGCGACCGTGCACGCCGGCTACGCGACGGTGCTCGACGGGGAGCTGGTCGCCGCGGACGACATCGCGGCGCTGACTGGAGCACGAAATGGATAGGACCGCGTCGACGATCGTGGTGATTGTCGTCATCCTGCTCGCCCTGCTGGGGATGCTGCTGGGCTGGCGCGCAAGGCGTCGCCGCCAGTCGTCCGTGCCCCCGCCGCCCGTCGTGCCCACGTCGCTGGGCACCGCGAGCTACTCGGGCGAGGTCTTCTACGTCGCCACGACGATGGCGAACGAGCCGCTCGACCGCGTGAACGCGAAGGGCCTCGGCTTTCGTGGCCGCGCCACCGTCACGGTCGTGCCCGAGGGCGTCGTGCTCGGCATCGCCGGCACGCCCGGCTCCTTCATCCCGGCATCCACGATCCGCAGCGTGGACCGGGCCACCTGGACCATCGACCGCGTGGTCGAGCGCAACGGCCTCGTCGTGATCGCTTGGACTCTCGGCGAGACCGATGTGGACAGCTACCTCAGGGTCGCCGAACCGGCCGACCCCATCCCTCTGATCGACGCGGTGACCGCCCTCATCGGCAGTTCCGCGGGTAAGGCGACGACGTGAGCAGGTTCGAACCGGCCTGGCTGGTGCTGGAGGACGGCACCCGCTACGAGGGCCACGCATACGGCGCCCGCGGGCGCACACTCGGCGAGGCCGTCTTCACCACCGGCATGACCGGCTACCAGGAGACCCTCACCGACCCGTCCTACGCGGGCCAGATCGTGATGATGACGGCGCCGCACATCGGCAACACCGGCGTCAACGACGAGGACCCGGAGTCCCGCCGCATCTGGGTGAGCGGCTTCGTGGTGCGCGACCCCTCCCGAGTCGTCTCCAACCACCGCGCCACCGGCAGCCTCGACGACCAGCTCGTCGCCGACGGCATCGTGGGCATCAGCGGCGTCGACACCCGGGCGATCACCCGGCGCCTGCGCGACGCGGGCGTCATGCGGTCCGGTATCTTCTCCGGCGCGGATGCCGCGCTCACCGAGGCGGAACAGCTCGCCATCGTGCGCGCCGGAGCGGAGATGCAGGGCCAGAACCTCTCGAGCGAGGTCTCGGTCACAGAGAACCGGCTCGTGGCGGCCGAGGGGGAGCGCATCGGCACCGTCGCGGTGCTCGACCTCGGCGTCAAGGAGTCCACCCTGCGCTACCTGGCCGCCCGCGGCCTCGACGTGGTGGTGGTGCCGCAGTCCGTGACCGCCGAGCAGCTGCTGGAGCTCAAGCCGAGCGCGCTGTTCTTCTCCAACGGGCCGGGGGACCCGGCGGCATCCGACCGCCATGTCGAGCTGTTGCAAGCCGGCCTGCGCGCGGGCCTGCCGTTCTTCGGCATCTGCTTCGGAAACCAGCTGCTGGGCCGCGCTCTTGGGCTGGGCACCTACAAGCTGCCGTTCGGGCACCGCGGGATCAACCAGCCGGTCGTCGACAAGGCCACCGGCCGGGTCGAGATCACGGCGCACAACCACGGCTTCGCGGTCGACGCGCCTCTCGACGGACCGTTCGAGTCGCCCGCCGGCTTCGGGCGCGTCGAGGTGAGCCACGTCAACCTCAACGACAGCGTGGTCGAGGGCCTCAACGCCCTCGACATCCCCGCGTTCTCGGTGCAGTACCACCCCGAGGCGGCCGCGGGGCCGCACGACGCCAACTACCTCTTCGACCGGTTCCGCGACCTCGTGGTCGTGTCGAACGCCTTCAGGGAAAGCAAGTAATGCCGAAACGTGACGACATCCGCTCAGTGCTGGTCATCGGCTCCGGCCCGATCGTGATCGGCCAGGCCTGCGAGTTCGACTACTCGGGCACCCAGGCCTGCCGCGTGCTGCGCGAGGAGGGGGTGCGCGTCATCCTCATCAACTCCAACCCGGCAACGATCATGACCGACCCCGACTTCGCCGACGCCACCTACGTGGAGCCGATCACCTGGCAGGTCATCGAGACGATCATCGCCAAGGAGCGGCCGGATGCCATCCTGCCGACCCTGGGCGGCCAGACCGCGCTCAACGCGGCCATCGACCTGCACCACCACGGCATCCTGGAGAAGTACGACGTCGAGCTGATCGGCGCGAGCTTCGAGGCGATCAACAAGGGCGAGGACCGCCAGATCTTCAAGCAGCTGGTGCTCGACGCGGGAGCGGATGTCGCGCGCAGCCACATCGCGCACACCGTCGACGAGGCGATCGGCTTCGCCGAGGACCTCGGCTATCCGCTCGTCATCCGCCCCTCCTTCACCATGGGCGGCCTCGGATCGGGCTTCGCCTACACGCCGGAGGACCTCGTGCGCATGGTCGGCGACGGCCTGCACCAGAGCCCGACCACCGAGGTGCTGCTCGAGGAGTCGATCATCGGCTGGAAGGAGTACGAGCTCGAGCTCATGCGCGACACCGCCGACAACACGGTCGTCGTCTGCTCGATCGAGAACGTCGACCCCGTCGGCGTGCACACCGGCGACTCGATCACCGTCGCACCCGCGCTCACCCTCACCGACCGCGAGTACCAGAACATGCGCGACATCGGCATCGACATCATCCGCGCGGTCGGCGTCGACACCGGCGGCTGCAACATCCAGTTCGCCATCGACCCGGCGAACGGCCGCGTGATCGTGATCGAGATGAACCCGCGCGTCTCGCGTTCCAGCGCCCTCGCCTCCAAGGCCACCGGCTTCCCGATCGCCAAGATCGCGGCCAAGCTCGCGATCGGCTACCGGCTCGACGAGATCCCGAACGACATCACGAAGGTCACCCCGGCCAGCTTCGAGCCCACGCTGGACTACGTGGTCGTGAAGGTGCCGCGCTTCGCGTTCGAGAAGTTCCCGGCCGCCGACCCCACGCTCACCACCACCATGAAGTCGGTGGGTGAGGCGATGGCCATCGGCCGCAACTTCTCGACCGCACTGCAGAAGGCACTCCGCTCGCTCGAGAAGCGGGGGAGCAGCTTCCACTGGGACGACGTGCCCGGCGACAAGGAGGCCCTGCTCGCGATCGCCGCCGTGCCCACCGACGGACGCATCGTCACGGTACAGCAGGCCCTGCGCGCCGGTGCCACCGTCGAGGAGGCCTTCGAGGCCACCAAGATCGACCCGTGGTTCCTCGACCAGATCGTGCTGATCAACGAGGTCGCCGAGCAGATCGGCTCCTTCCACGCGCTCGATGCCGCGCTCCTGCGCCTCGCCAAGGACCACGGCTTCAGCGACGCCCAGATCGCCGCGCTCCGGGGGCTCGACGAGGAGGAGGTGCGCCGCATCCGCTACGCCTTCGGCGTGCGCCCGGTCTTCAAGACGGTCGACACCTGCGCCGGCGAGTTCCCGGCCCTCACGCCGTACCACTACTCGAGCTACGACCTCGAGACGGAGGTGACGCCGAGCGATCGCCGCAAGGTGATCATCCTGGGCTCCGGACCGAACCGCATCGGCCAGGGCGTCGAGTTCGACTACTCCTGCGTGCACGCGAGCTTCGCGCTCTCGGACGCCGGCTTCGAGACCATCATGATCAACTGCAACCCGGAGACGGTCTCGACCGACTACGACACCAGCGACCGGCTGTACTTCGAGCCGCTCACACTGGAGGACGTGCTCGAGGTCGTGCACGCGGAATCCTCGTCCGGTGAGCTCGTCGGCGTGATCGTGCAGCTCGGCGGCCAGACCGCGCTCGGGCTGGCCAAGGTGCTCAAGGCGGCCGGAGTGCCGATCCTGGGCACGACGCCCGAGGCTATCGACCTGGCCGAGGA
>JAODAU010000447.1 GCA_025463615.1 Microbacteriaceae bacterium
CGAGCCGTCAGAGGGCGAGATCGTCGTCGACATCGTCGCGGCAGGCCTGCACCCGCGGGTGCGCTCGCAGGCCGACGGCTCGCACTACACGAGCACCGATGAGCTGCCGCTGGTGCCCGGCATCGACGGCGTCGGGCGCGACGCGGAGGGCCGGCTGCGCTACTTCATCCTGCCGGACACCACTCTCGGCTCGATGGCCGAGCAGACCATCATCGACCCGCGCCGCAGCATCCTGCTGCCCGACGACAGCGACCCGCTCGTGATCGCCGCCGGCATGAACCCGGCGATGTCGTCGTGGGTCGCGCTGCGTCGCCGCATCGACTTCAAGCCGGGGCAGAACGTGGTCGTGCTCGGCGCGACCGGAAACGCGGGCCGCATGGCCGTGCAGGTCGCGAAGCTGTTCGGCGCCGGCCGCATCGTCGCCGCCGCGCGGGATGCCGCCAAGCTCGCCGAGCTGCCCGCGCTCGGCGCCTCCGACACCGTGCTGCTGGACGGCAACGACGACGCCCTCGGCGAGGCGGCACGCGACGCCGACGTGGTGATCGACTACCTCTGGGGCGACGCGGCGGTCGGCGCGATGGTCGCGCTCGTGACCCACCGCGAGGACGAGGCCCGGCCGCTCGCCTGGGTCGCCATCGGCTCGATGGCGGGACCGGTGGCATCCATCCCGTCGGCGGCGCTGCGGGCCGCGCGGCTGCAGATCGTGGGGAGCGGGCAGGGCTCGGTGCCCGCCGGCGACTTCCTCGCCGAGCTGCCCGAGCTCGCCCGCGAGCTCACCCGCGGCACCTTCGACGTCGACGCGCGGGCCGTGCCGCTCACCGACGTCGAGCGCGCCTGGGCGGATGCCGCCACCGCGAGCCACCGCATCGTGCTCACGCCCTAGCCGCCGTCGGTGGGCCGCCGTACGGTGGTGCCGTGACGGCACATCGGCTGGGCATCGACGAGGCACGACGTATCGCCGTGCGCGCCGCGGGCCTCGACGCCCGCCCGCCCCGCGACCTCGCGGCGATGGTCGACGGCATCGCCATGCTGCGCGTCGAGCTCACTCCCACCGTCGCGCCGGCCGCCGACCACATCGCGTGGTCCCGGCTCGGCTCGGCATACCGCCGCGGCGACGCGGACCGCGCCCTCGCCGACCGGGTGTTCTTCGAGCGGGCGTGGATGCTGCGCCCCATGGCCGACCTCGGCCTCGCCGGCATGCGCACCTGGCCGGACCGCTCGGGGGCGCGGCGATGGATGACGGTGAACGAGCCGTTCGCCCGCGGCATCCTCGACCGCATCGGAGTCGACGGCCCGCTCACCTCGCGGCAGCTGCCCGACGAGGCGGTCGAACCGTGGCCGTCGAGCGGCTGGACCAACAACCGCAACGTCACCCAGATGCTCGAGTGCCTGCACATGAGCGGCGAGCTGGCCGTGGTGGGCCGCGCCGGCCGGCTGCGCATCTGGGACCTCGCGGATCGGGTCTTCCCGGCCGTGCCCGAGGTCGAGCCGGACGACGCGCGCCGCATCCGCAGCGAGCGACTACTCGCGGCCTGCGGCATCATGCGCGACAGCATCGCCGTCTCGCCCGGCGAGCTGCACGGCGTGGTGCCGGTCGGCGAGCCGGCCGTGATCGACGGTGTGCCGAGCAGGTGGCGGGTCGACCCGGGCCAGCTGGGTCGCGACTTCGCGGGCCGCACCACCCTGCTCTCGCCCTTCGACCGGCTGCTCACCGACCCCGCCCGCGTGGACCGGCTGTTCGACTTCGACTACACGCTCGAGATGTACAAGCCGCGGGAGCAGCGGCGCTGGGGCCAGTTCGCGCTGCCGATCCTGCACGGCGACCGGCTCGTCGGCAAGCTCGACGCCCGCTCCGACCACGAGCGAGGCCGATTCGTGGTCAACGCGCTGCACGAGGATGCCCCGTTCGACCGCACCACGCGGGCCGCCGTCGACGCCCAGGTCGAGGCGTTCGCGGAGTGGCTCGGGCTGGACGTCGAGCGCGTGGGAGACGGCCGAGCGCCGCGCTAAGCTGGCCGTCCGCGAGCCATTCGCACCGGGGTCCGCACCGTCGCGGCCCCTCGGCCCGCCGATCAGGAGGACCCGGCATGGCCAACTTCGCGACGTGGATCTTCGGCCTCGCCGCCGAGGACCCGCGCGAGTACCGCCGGCTCCGCAGCATCCGCCAGAAGGTCTACCGGCGCATCGCCACCCTCGACGCGGAGGTCGTGCGTTCCCCCGAGCCGATCCCGTTCGCCGAGCTCGACCGCGGCGCGTTCACGCCGCTGCGCCCGGGCGAGTCCTGGGGCCGCACCCTCGACTGCGCGTGGCTGCGCATCACCGGCGAGGCGCCGGCGGGCGTCGAGAACGCGGTCGTGCTGCTCGGCATCCGCGGCGAGGGTCTCGTATACTCCCCCGACGGCGAGCCCATCGACGCGCTCAGCCGGGTGTTCCAGCAGGGCGATCTTCCGCACAGCGGCGGCCGGTTCCGCCCGCTCGACCGGGTGGATGCGTCGGGCCGCATCGAGTTCTACGCCGACGTGGCCTACAACGGCTTCATCCTCTACCCGGTCGGCCGCGGGGTCTTCCGCGGCGCCCAGGTCGCGGTGCGCGACGACGAGGCATACGCCCTCTACTACGACTACCTCACCCTGCTCGTGCTGGCGAAGGCCACCGAGGACACGGCGCTGAACGGCGAGTTGACGGCCGCGCTAGGCGAAAGCTTCGCCCGCTTCCGCCGCGGCGACATCCCCGGAGCGAGGGCATCCCTGGCCCCCGCGCTGGCCGCCGGATCCGAGAGTGCGTTCGTCTACAGCGCGGTCGGCCACGGCCACCTCGACCAGGCCTGGCTCTGGCCGCTGCGCGAGACCCGGCGCAAGGCGGCGCGCACCTACACGCGCCAGCTCAACAACATCGAGGACCGCGACGGCTTCATCTACGGCACCAGCCAGCCGCAGCAGCTGCTCTGGATGAAACAACTGCAACCCGTCGTCTTCGACCGGGTCAGGCGGGCCGTCGCCGACGGCCGCATGGAGCTCCAGGGCTCGTTCTGGGTAGAGACCGACACGAATATGCCCGGAGGGGAATCCCTCGTGCGGCAGTCGCTCGTCGGCCGCCGGTTCCTCGCCCAGGAGTTCGGCCTCACCGCCGACGACATGCGCCTCTGCTGGCTGCCGGACACTTTCGGCTACAGCGGCAACCTGCCGCAGATCCTGCGCAAGAGCGGCATGGACTGGTTCCAGACGATCAAGCTCGCGTGGAACAAGGTCACCGTCTTCCCGCACCGCACCTTCACCTGGGAGGGCATCGACGGCTCCAGCGTGCTCGTGCACATGCCGCCGGAGGGCGACTACAACAGCCGCGGCGCGGCCGACGGCCTGCTGCGCGGGCTGGCGCAATACCCCGAGAAGGCGCTGAACACGGCGCTCCTGGTCTACGGATCGGGCGACGGCGGAGGCGGCCCGGGCGAGATCCACCTCGAGGTAACCAAGCGCGAGCACGACCTGCGTGGGCTGCCGCGAGTGGAGTACTCGAAGGCGAGCGACTTCTTCCGCCGGCTCGAGACGCTGGAGGTTTCGCACACCCACCGTGGCGAGCTCTACCTCGAGACGCACCAGGGCACGTACACGACGCAGGCGCAGATCAAGCGGCTCAACCGGCTCGTGGAGCGCAAGCTGCACGAGGCCGAGGCGCTCGGGGTGCTTGCGGCGTGGTCCGAGCCGGACAGGCTCGAGGCGCACTGGCGCGACGTGCTGCTGGGTCACTTCCACGACATCCTGCCGGGGTCGTCGATCACCCGGGTGAACCGCGAGGCCGTCGAGTCGCTGGAGCGGATCGCGGCCGACCTGGACGATTACGTTCGCGCCCGGCTCGAACGGCTGTCCACGGGCGACGCTCCGAGCGCGCTCAACCTCACGTCGTTCGCCCGCGAGGAGCACGTCTCGCTGGGCGGTGAGTGGTTCACCGCCGGCGTCGCGCCGTACGCGGCGGCCGCGCTGCAACCCGGCGTCGAGCATCCCGAACTGACATATGCCGCGGATCGCATGAGCAACGGGATCGTCTCGGTGATGTTCGGCGCGTCGGGCGAGATCCTGTCGTTCACGGATGCCGAGGGCCGCGAGCAGTCGGCCGGCGGCCTCAACCGGCTGGTGCTGCACCGCGACCCGTACCAGTGGCCGTTCGACGCCTGGGACATCGGGCAGAAGTACACGCAGCGCACCCCGCGCACGCTCATGCCGACCCGGGTCACCACCGAGCTCGACGGGCCGCGCGTCATCCGCACGCACGAGTTCCGCTGGGGTCGCGGCACGGTCGAGCAGCACGTCATCCTCGAGGCCGGCAGCCCGCTCGTGCTCTTCGACACCACGGTCGACTGGCACGAGAAGCACCACATGCTGCGCGCCGAGTTCCGGCCGACGCACTACGGCGACACCGTGAAGTGCGAGATCCAGTTCGGCCACATCGAGCGCACCACCCTCGAGCGCACCGACGTCGAGCGCGCCCAGTTCGAGGTCTGCGCGCACAAGTGGGTCGCGGTCGAGGATGCCGCCGGGGGCTTCGCCCTGCTCAACGACTCCAAGTACGGCCACCGCGCCAAGGCCCGGCTCCTCAGCCTCAACCTGCTGCGGGCGCCCACGTTCCCGGACAGGATCGCGGATCGCGGCCCCCACCGCTTCACCTACGCGATGCGCCCCTTCGCCACCGGCGACCTCGCGGCCGTGATCCGCGACGGCTACCGGCTCAACAACCCGCTGCTGGTCGCGAACGGCCTGGCGCTCGACAGCGTCGCATCCGTCGACAACCCGGCCGTCGTGATCGAGACCATCAAGCCCGCGGAGAGCGGGGCGGGCGTGATCGTGCGGCTCTACGAGAGCCTGGGGCACGCGGCATCCGCCGCCCTCAGCGTCTCGCTTCCGCACGCGACCGCCACCGAGACCGACCTGATCGAGCGGCCGCTCGGCGCCGTCGACCTCGCGCACCTCGAGTTCACCCCGTTCGAGATCAAGACGATCCTGCTGGAGGCCGCTCGATGACGACGCTCACCCCCGAAAGCGCGCCCCAGAGCTCGCCCGATACCTCCGTGCCGCTGAAAACGCAGGCCAGGGCGATCGTGACGGCCGGATTCGGCCAGAACGTGATCCTCACCACGGTCACGACCTTCATTCTGGTGTACCTGCTGCAGTACGCCCACCTGTCGACGGCCGGCATCGCCGTGGTCACCACGATCATCACCGTGGCGAAGGTGCTCGACGCCGTGAGCGACCCGGTCATGGGCAGCATCATCGACATGACGCACAGCCGCTGGGGCAAGCTGCGGCCGTACATCATCTTCTCGGCGCTGCCGGTGGCCCTGCTCACCGGCCTGCTCTTCACGGTGCCGGATGTCTCCGAGCCCACCCAGCTCGTCTACTTCGGCATCGTCTACGTGCTGTGGGGCTTCGCGTACACCGTCTGCGACGTGCCGTTCTGGGCGCTGATCGGCTCCGCCTTCCCCGACCCGGCGATGCGCAATCGCGTCGTCTCGAACGTGCGGGCGTTCGGGGCAATCTCGCTCGGGCTCGCGACCCTCGGGATGCCATACCTGGCCCAGGCGCTGAGCTTCGCGGGCCCGGGCGTAACGAACGCCGGCGGGTGGTCCCGCGCGGTCTTCCTCGTGGCCATCGTGGGCATGGGCCTCTACACGCTCGCGTTCTTCTTCGGCCGCGAGCGCGCGACCACCGCCCGCACCCGGCTCACGTTCCGCCAGCTGTTCGGCAACCTGTTCCAGAACCGGCCGCTGCTGCTCGTGCTGCTCGGTTCGGTGCTCGGGTTCGGCCGCAACATCGTGCAGGCCGGCGGCGCCGTCTTCGCGGTGATCGCCTACGGCAACCCGCTCGACTTCACGCTGATCGGTGCGGCCATCATCCTGGGCCTCGTGATCTCGGCATTCCTCACGCCGCTGCTGCTCAAGCGGATGGCGCCTCGCACCCTCCTCATCTGGAGCTCGCTCGTCGGTGCCGCGTTCTACGTCGGGCTCTACTTCGCCGGCTTCAAGAGCCTCGTGGTGATCATGATCTTCATCTTCCTCA
>JAODAU010000037.1 GCA_025463615.1 Microbacteriaceae bacterium
AAGGTCGATGCGCCGGGCAACGAGGGACCGGGCAAGGGCGGCCCTGGCAGCGACGACAAGGGCAAGGGCTGACCCTCAGCGCAGGCGATACCCCATGCCGCGCACCGTCTCGATGACGTCGGCACCCAGCTTGTTGCGCAGGTAACGGATGTAGACGTCCAGCACGTTCGAGCCGGGGTCGAAGTTGTAGCCCCACACCCTGCTGAGCAGCTGCTCCCTGCTCAGCACCTGTTCCGGGCTGCGCAGGAACTCCTCCAGCAGCGCGAACTCGCGGGCCGACAGGTCGACCGTCACGGTGCCGAGGCTCGCCCGGCGCGTCCTGAGATCCAGGCTCAGCGCCCCGTGGCGCAGCTCGGTCGGGGCGGAGGCGGGCACCTCGCGGAGGCGCAGCCGGATGCGCGCGAGCAGTTCATCCAGCCGGAACGGCTTGGCGAGGTAGTCGTTGGCCCCCTCATCCAGCGCGAGCACCGTGTCCTCCACCGAACCGCGGGCCGTCAGCATGATGACGGGCAGCAGAGGGTGGGTGACGCGAAGGCGACGGAGGATCTCGAACCCGTCCAGCGAGGGAAGCCCGATGTCGAGCAGCACGAGGTCGTACGCTCCGGTCTGCGCCTCGGCGAGCCCGGATTCGCCGTCGAATTCGACGGTGCACGCGTAACCGGCCGCGCGGAGGCCGCGCGACACGAAGGCCGTGATCCGGGTCTCGTCGTCGATGACGAGCACGTTGCTCATGAGCCGATCCCCTCCCCGCCGGCCGCGGACTCGCCACCGGTCAGGGGAACGACAATAGCGAACCGGGTCCCGGAATCCGACGATTCGACCGTGACCACGCCGCCGTGCGAGAGCGCGATGGCCTTCACGATCGGCAGCCCGAGGCCCGAGCCGGCGATGCCGCGGTGGGGTTCGACGCGCCCGAACCGCTCGAAGATGCGCTCCCGCGCCTCCTCCGGGATGCCCGGTCCGCGGTCCGCGACCCAGAACTCGACCTGGCCCCGCGCGGAGGTCGACCCCAGCTCGATGGGCGACCCGGCGGGCGAGTACTTGGCGGCGTTGTCGACGAGTTGCAGCCACGCCTGGGTGATCCGCCGGGCGTCCAGCACGGCGGTTCCCGACGCCACCGGCCCGAGCACCCACTCGTGCGCGGGCAGCACGCTCGCCTTGGCGAACACCTGGCGGGTGAGCGCCTCGACCTCGACCGGCGCCAGCGACGGGCCGGATGCCTCGGTCTCGGCGAGCGCGGAGAGGTCGTGCACGAGGGCGGCGATCCGCTCGAGCTCGTCCACCGCCAGAGCCTGGGTCTCGATGACGTCGCGCGGGTCGTAGGGGTCGAGGGTCTCGATATGCCCCATCACGATCGCGATCGGGGTGTTCAGTTCGTGGCGCACGTCGTCGAGAAGCTGGCGCTGCCGGGTGATGCCCTGGTCCAGCCGGTCCACCATCTCGTTGACCGTGATCGTGAGTTTCGCGAGGTCGTCGCGGCCCTCCACCGGGATTCGGTCGCCGCGGCTGCTCGTGGTGATGTTCGCCGCCGCGATGCGGAGGGTGCGCAGGGGCCGAAGCAACCGGCCCGCGACGAACCAGCCCGCCGCCGCGATCACGAGCAGGGTCGCGGCCATCACCGCCCAGAAGGTGGCGAACGCGGACGAGAGATCCGCGAGCTCGGATGAGAGGTTGGCCGCGGCGACGTAGACACCGGAGTCGGGGCTTCCGCTGACGGTCACCGGCGAGGCGATGTAGCGGATCGCGCCGTCGGGAGACGACGCCGTGCCGAGTGTGACCTTGCCGCCCTTTGTCGCTGCGACCACGGACCTCACGAAGCCGGGCACGTTCTCGACGTGAAAGGAGGTCGTCACCCCGGGCACGTATTTCGCGCGCCCGTCCACGATTCCGAGCGAGTCCTGGTTGGCGTCGGGCAGCACCCGGCTGATGACGGCCTGCACCGCCGCATCGGCCGACGTGAAGGGCAGCGGGACTGCTCCGTCCGCGCCATCCAGGGGCTTGCTGTTCGACGCACCGAGCACGATCGTGCGCGCCTGCGCCACGCGGTGCTCGAGCATGACGTCGACGGAGGCCAGGATGCGCTCGCGCTGGATGAGGAAGGTGATCGATCCCCCGGCGGCCATGCCGAGCGCGGTGACGACGACGAGGCCCACGAGAAGCCTCGCCCGCACGGGCCAGGCAGGGCGGCGCACGCCTCGCTCCGGTCCTGACCCCATCCCGCCATTATGCGGGCGGCGCTCCCAGAATCGGTGTCGGGCGCGTCAGTGCTCGTTCTTGATCACGAAGAACGACCCACGGATGGTGCCCGCGAGTCTGGACTTCTGGCGCGCGAACTTGAAGCGCGAGGCGAGCTCCTCCGGCACATCCATGCCGTCCGAGAGCTTGAAGCCGACCGCGCGCTTGCCCGCGTCGTCGATCGTGTACATCACGTTGATCGAGAGACCCGACTCGTAGAACACGTAGGCCATGCGGATGCCGTCGACCTCGAACGACGTCGCCTCCAGCGGCGGCGACGCGATCACCAGGTCGCGCTCGTCGGCGAGGATGCCGCTGACCCACCCGATCGCCTCGGCCTCCTCGCTCGCCGGGCCTGTCGCGAAGTCGTGGTCGTACCTGTTCTTGAAGTAGCGCGACTCGTTGGCGCGAAGGCCCGCGAGCGCCGCCGCGACCGGGCTCGACTCGAGCCCCTCGGTCGAGACGTTCACGAAATCGACTGGTGTGCGCATGGGGCCTCCCGGTTCGGCATCCTGTCGATTGTCTCAGGTCCGTTCCCGGCCGCAAATGATAACCTAACCATTGCAGCGGGCGATGCGAGATCCGTCGGACCGTTCACACTGCGGTGAGGGGATCGAGCCCATGGGTACCGCACGAAATGCCAGGCTCCCGCAGGACTACGTGACGCTGGGCATCAGGCCGCAGCCGATCGCGCGCCACGAGGACGGCAGGCGCACCACCGGCGAGAAGAACACCTACGAGTGGTGGTACTTCGACTGCCACCTCGACGACGGCAGCTCGCTGGTCGTGGTGTTCTACACGAAGCCGTTCATCGAGGGCGTGACGAAGGGCCTCGCGCCGTACGTCTCGGTCGAACTGGATCGCCCCGACGGCACCCACCACGCCTGGGAGTTCCCGGCCGAGGTGAGCGAGTTCCGCGCCGCGGCCGATCGATGTGACGTCGTCTGCGGACCGAACAGCTTCCGCAACACCGAGTGGGGCGCGGTGCTCGAGTACCGCATCCACGTCGAGGAGGGTCCGCTCCAGCTGGATGTCCACCTCGTCGGCCAGGTGCCGCCGTGGCGGCCGGGCACCGGATACACGTACTTCGGCGACCACGACGAGCACTTCTTCGCGTGGCTGCCGTCGGTGCCCCAGGGGAGCGTGGCCGTCGAGCTCACCCTCGACGGCATCCACGAGACGCTGACGGGCATCGGGTACCACGACCACAACTGGGGCGACGTGGCCATGACCAGCCTGATCAACCACTGGTACTGGGGCCGCGCCCAGGCCGGCCCGTACTCGATCGTGGCCGCGTACATCACCGCCGAGAAGGCGTACGGCGACGCCGAGGTGCCGATCTTCATGCTGGCCAGGGACGGCGTGATCATCGCCGACGACCCGGACAAGGTGAGGCTCGTGCTCGACAACGTGCAGGTCGACGAGCTCACGGGCAAGCCCTACGCGCAGGTCGTCACCTACGACTACTCCGACGGCGCCGACCGCTACGTGGTGCGGTACCAGCGCAAGTCGACGCTGCTCGACGCGCCGATGATCGACCGCATCACCGGTTTCAAGCACCTGCTGGCCAGGATCGCGCGCTTCGACGGCGCCTACCTGCGCTTCACCGGCCAGGTCGAGCTCGAGCACTTCGTCGACGGCAGGTCGGTCGAGTTCGTCTCCGACCCCGGCATCTGGGAGCTCATGTGGTTCGGGCATGTGCGCTGACCGCACCCGATTGACCGCGGGCCTACCATCGAGCCCATGGCGATAGTGCTGCGCGGGCTCGACAATGCCGAGCTCGACCTGCTGTTCCTCTGGGAGCGCGACCCGGCCGCGGTGCGGCTGGCGTCGTTCACCCGCGCCGACCCCTCGGACCGGGCCGCGTTCGACGAGCACTACACGCGCATCCGCAACGACCCGGACGTGATCCTCCGCGCCATCGACGACGGCGGCGGCCTCGTGGGGACGATCGGCAGCTTCACCATGGATGGCGCGCGCGAGGTCACCTACTGGATCGACCCATCGCGGTGGGGCGAGGGCCTGGCGTCATCCGCCCTCCGCGCGTTCCTCGAGGTGGAGGCCACGCGCCCGCTGCACGGCCGGGTCGCCGAGCACAACGTGGGTTCCGCGACGGTGCTCGTCCGCGCGGGTTTCGTGCGCGTGGCATCCGGCGCCGGATTCGCGGAAGGTCTCGGCCGCGAGGTCGTCGAGCACGTCTACCGGCTGGACGCCTAGCCGGCGACGGCCTTCACCAGCACGTAGACGGCGAGCGCGACGACCACGAAACCGACCACCAGGTCGGTCCAGGTCGCGAGCTGCTCCTGGGCGTTCTTGCCCCTCTTCGGCACGTGCATGATGCCCGCGATCAGCAGGTAGATGCCGCCGGCGAATCCGGCCGGCAGCGCCCAGCCCGGCACGAGCGCGAGCAGGCCGGCGAGCCCGATGCACAGGTTCGCCATGCCGAGCTCGCGGGCCAGCTGCGTCTCCTGCACGCTCGGCTTCGCCGCACCGAGGATGGCGGTGGTCGGCCCCCTGCCCGACGCCTGCACGATGCCCGCGACGAGCAGCCGCGTGCCCACGCCCCAGAACACCCACCACTTGCCGAACACGAGGATCGGGTCGCCGCCCACCGTCGCGAGCTCGATGATCCCGGAGACGATCGGCAGCACGACGGTCTGCAGGATGACGAGGATGAAGTAACCCATGACCAACTATGGCGAGCGGAGATCGCCGCGCGCAAGGCTCAGAGCATCGCGGTCAGCACCCCGCCGTCGGCGCGCACCGCGGCGCCGTTCGTCGCGGAGGAGAGCGGGCTCGCCAGGTACACCGCGAGGCTCGCGATCTCGGTCGGATCGATGAACCGCTCGAGCAGGGACGTGCGGTTCGCGGCGGCGATGCCGGCCTTGAGGTCGTGCGCCGGCATCCCCTGCGCCGCGGCGATCTGCTCGACCGCGGAGGCCACGCCGTCGGAGTAGGTGGGGCCGCCGAGGATGGTGTTCACGGTGACCGCGGTGCCCCGCGTGAGCTTGGCGAGGCCGTTCGCGAGCGCCAGCATCCCGGCCTTGGTCGCGCCGTAGTGGATCATGTCGGCCGGCACGTTCACACCCGACTCGCTGCCCACGAAGAGGATCCGACCCCGGCCCCGCGCGAGCATGCCGGGCAGCAGCCGCCGCGAGAGTCGCACCCCGCTCATGAGGTTCACCGCGAAGTAGCGTTCCCAGTCGGCGTCGAGGATGTCGGCGAACGGCGTCACCTCGAACAGCCCGACGTTGTTCACCAGGATGTCGACCTCGCCGAGATCGTCCAGCAGGCGGCTCACCTGGTCCGGGTCGCCGAAGTCGGCCGCGAGCCCGTCGACCTCCGCGCCCGGCAGTTCCGCTCGGAGGCGCTCGACGGCGGCGGCGACCCTATGCTCGCCGCGCCCGTTGACCACGACCGATGCGCCCTCGCGCAGCAGCCCGAGCGCGATCGCGTAGCCGATCCCCTGGGTCGATCCGCTCACGAATGCCCGCGTGCCCGCCAGCTGCATGTCCATGTTCCACCGTTCGTTTTTTAGTTGCCCGATCAACTGAAAACTAGCCCGATTTAGTTGCTCAGTCAAATAAATGGCACCCCGGCGCGGGCGGAATTGCCGTACCCTCGAGGCATGTCGAACAGTGAAGCCTTCGGCGCCGACGACCTCGAGACCTGGTCG
Organism: Microbacteriaceae bacterium; assembly: GCA_025463615.1. The sequence goes on from JAODAU010000037.1 coordinate 5,912, forward strand.
GCGCTCGCGACCGTGCTGGAGTGGCTGCCGCCCGCGCTCGACGCGCAGCTCGGGCGCGACTCCGAGCTCACGCACTTCGAGTACGGCATGCTGTTCGCCCTGGCGGACGCCCCGGGCCACGCCCTCCGCATGAGCACGCTGGCGGGCTACGCCAACAGCTCGCCGTCCCGACTGTCGCGGGCGACCTCCCGCCTCGAGTCGAGGGGGTGGATGCTGCGCACACCCGATCCGGACGACGGCCGCTCGACGCTCGCCACCCTCACCGCCGCCGGGCTCGCACGCGTGGAGCAGGCGATGCCGGGCCACGTGCGCGCCGTGCACCGCCTGGTGCTCGACCCGCTCACGCAGGCGCAGCGCCGCCAGCTGCTCGAGATCAGCCGGCGCATCGCGCGCGCGATCCGCGACGACGCGGGCTGGCGGCCGACCGGCGCCTAATCGCTGAGCGCCCGCGCCAGCGCCACCGCCGCGTGCCGGTGGCCGAGCGTCTCGTAGCCGACCACGATCACCAGCGGCGAGAGGGTGATCAGGATGATGCACACCCCGAGCGGCGCTCCCAGCGACGCCACGACGACCGCGGCGACCAGCACCGCGACCGTGCCGACGAACAGCCCGACGTGGAACGGGTCGAACTGCTGCAGCAGGTACGTGTAGATCGCGAAGATCGCGATCGCGAAGAGCAGCACCGGCGTCGCGATGGCGACCACCGCACCGACCGTGCCGATCTCTGCGTGGCCCTGGACGACATCCGCGGCCACCCGCAGCCCGGCGCCGATCGCGGCGATCGAGGCGTAGATCACGATGTGGCCGTAGCCCCAGAGCACGGCGCGACGACGGTAGCGGGCCAGGATCTCGCCCGTCGGCATGATGAAGTACGACCACCAGAGCCCGAAGGTCAGGCCCACGCCGGCGACGACGACCAAGATTGCCTCGGCGCTCCACCCCTCGGCCTTGACGAGCGCCGCCACCGAGGTGACCGTGCCGAGCAGCACCTCGCCGAGCGCGATGATCACGAGGAGGCCGTACCGCTCGGCGCTGTGGTGCGGGTTCCACGGCACCCCGCCCAGCCGCAGCTCGGTGATCGCCGGCCCGGTGAGCTCCACCAGGAACAGCGCGAGGGCCACCAGCAGCACGGGACCGAACGTCGGCCGGGCTACGGCGAGCGCGACCCATCCGACCTGCGCTGCGGCCACGAAACCGGAGTAGATGAGGGCGGCTCGGCGCCGCTCCGGGTCCTGCACGGCCACGCGCACCCAGAGCGCGATGACCGCGACCCGCATGACGACGTACCCCGCCACCATCACCCGGTTGTCGAGGTGCTGGCCGTGGTCGATGGACGCGAACATGGCCGGGATGCCCAGCGCCAGCACCACCACGCCCACCATCTGCACCATGGTCGCGACCCGGAAGAACCAGTCGTCCGTGTCGAAGGCGGAGGCGAACCATGAGAAGTTGATCCACGCCCAGCAGACGGAGAACATCGCGAACAGGAAGCCGCCGACGCCAGGCGCGACGTGGCCCGCGGCGACCAGATGGGCGAGCTGGTCGGCGGCCTGCCCGAACGCGATCACGAACGCCAGGTCGAACAGGAGCTCCAGCGGCGTCGACGCGCGGCCGGCCTCGTGCGGGTCGCGGCCCACCATCCTCCGGAGGCGGTGGCCCCGGGTGGTGGGCGATGCGTCGGTCATGCCTCCCGATTGTGGCACTCCGCGCGGTCTCAGGGGGCGGAGATCGGCCTCACGTCGAAGCCGAGCGCCGCCAGGATCCGCACCGCGCCTGACGCGCCGCCCTCGAAGTCGGTGGACGCGAGGCGTTGACCGGTGGCGAGCTCATACGCCGTGCCGAGGATCGCCTTCGGCGGGTAACTGCCCTCGCCGGTGACGAGCTTGTACGTGGTCGCCGGCGCGAAGCCGTGCACCGCGAAGAAGTCGTCGGCCCCGAGCCGGTCGTACTCCTCGATCGCCCGCGTGACGTCCGCGGCGGTGACGACGCCCCAGTCGATTCTTCTCACCATGATGTTCTCCTCTCAGACCAGCAGTTCGCCGCCGTCGACGGGGATCGACAGCCCCGTCACGAAGTCGGCCTCGAGCGCGAAGATGACCGCGCGCGCCACATCCTCGGCGCGGCCCACCCGGCCGGCGGGGTTGTTCTCGCTCCGACGCTCGAACAGCGCCGCCTTGTTCTCGGCGCCGAGGCCGTCGTACGCGCCGGTGTCGATCGTGCCGGGAGCGACGGCATTGACGCGGATCGGCGCCAACTCGACGGCGAGGCCGCGCGTGATGGAGTCGACCGCCCCGTTGGTGGCCGCCACCGCGAGCATCCCCACCGTCGGCCGCAGCGCGGTCGCACCGGACGACAGCACGAACGAGCCGGACTCCGGCATGATCGGCGCGAGGTGCTTGGCCAGCAGGATCGGGCCGATCGCCTTCGTGGCGAAGGAGAGCGCGATCGTCTCCGGCGCCAGGTCGCCGATCCGGCCGCGGGCGCGAGCGGATGCCGTGGTGACGACGTGGTCGATCCACCCCAGGCGCGCCGCCAGTGCCGCGATCGACGACTCGTCGGTGACGTCGATCGTCTCGAACTCCACGGGCGCGTCGGGGTAGGCCTCGGCGAGCTTCCCCGGGTCACGGCCGGCGACGACGACCCGGGCTCCCGCCTCGAGGGCGGCGTCCACCACGGCTCGGGCGATGCCCGTTCCGCGCCCGATGACCAGGATCCTGGTGCCTTCCAGCGTTGCCATCTCGATCTCCCTTGCTAATGTCTTTGTAGCAGTTTCACCCATTAGCGGCGCGAATCGCAAGACTAACGTGTAATCTGCCAGCATGAGCATTAGCCCTACCCTCGCCGACATGCAGCGAAACGGCTTCCCCATCGGCGGCGAACCGTCGGTCGCGCTCGACCTCGTCGACACCGTCGCGAACGCGCACACGACCCCGGCCGACCTTCTCGCGCACAACGCGGATGCCTGGTGGGCGCTGCAGAGCGGTCGCCTCCCCGAGTCCGCGGTGCCCGGGGCGGACGCGACACGGCGGCTGCGCGGCATCCTCCGCTCCGTGTTCGAGGCGGCCATCGACGGCCGCCTGGCCCGAGGCAGGGCCGTCGACGAGCTGAACCGTTTCGCGGACTCCGTGCACAGCAGTCCGCGCCTCGAGGTCGGCGATGGCGCTCCGGCGATCGCGACCCGCTGGCACATGACGCGTGACGCCAACCCGCGCCTCGCGGCGATCGCCCACGATGCGATCGCCCTGCTCGGCGACCCGGTTCGACGCGGCCAGCTGCGCCGCTGCGCGAACCCGACGTGCTCGATGCTCTTCCTCGCCGAGAACCCGAGACGCGTCTGGTGCGCCTCGAACATCTGCGGCAACCGGGCGCGCGTCGCCCGCCACCAGCACCGCCAGAAGGAGCAAACGGAGGAGTAGAACGGGCCGCACCCGCCCACCGCGATGAACCTTTGGCGCGCCCGCGCCGTCTTTCCTAGTAAGGCCCCACCGACGAAGGCCCGAACGAAAGCAGGCAGGCCAATGGCTGAAACAGCGCACACCCTTCCCCGAGTCATGCGAATCGTCAGCGCGATCGTGCTGTTCGCGATCGCGGGCATCCACCTCTTCCTCGTCTTCGACGGGGTCGGGGGCCTTCTCGGCGTGCTCTTCATCCTCAACGCGGTGGCGGGCATCGTGCTCGGCATCGGGATGCTGGCGCTCAGCCGTCGCCTCCTGCGCGTCGCGAGCATCCTGAGCCTGCTCTTCACGATCGCGAGCCTGCTCGCGCTGCTGCTGGCGCTCACCGTCGGGCTGTTCGGCATCACCGAGACGTGGACGTTCACCCTGGTGCCCGAAACGGTCGTGGTCGACGCGATCGGGGTCGTCGTGCTCGCGATCACGACGGCCCTCATCTTCCGCTCCACCCGCAGGCTCTGACCCCCAGCGCCGAGTGGGCGATATTTGTCGTCCCTGGCCGGTCGAGAGGACAAATATCGCCCACTCGGGTGCCATCCAGGGGTCAGGACGGGGTCAGGATGACCTCGGTGGCGTCGATGCCGTCGTCGGCCGCATCCGCCAGGTCGCGGTCGAACACGCGCCGCACCGAGTTGCCGGCGAGGTCCTCGAGCCGGGTGTCGATGCGGAGGCTGCCCGCGACGCCGCCGGCGGGCGTGAACGCCCAGGCCCGCGCCTCGGCGTCGAGCTCGGTTCGCCCGGCCAGCGGATGCCCGTCCGCATCGAGCGCGCGCAGGCAGCGCAGCGCCAGGGCACGGTCGAGCGGGCGGTCGAAGCGCACGACCAGCGGGTCGGTCGGGGCGGCCGGCCAGCGGACATCCCACCGGCCGGGGTCGACGCGGGAGCGGATCGGGGCACCGACGCGATAGCTCCTGTGCGCGCCATCCGCCAGTTCGGCTCCGCTGGCGTCGCGGAGGCCCGAGTCCACGACGAGCGTGACGGTGTCGCCCTCCCGGAGCGGCGGGCCGGCCTGCACGTTCGGCTGCAGGCCGCGCTTGATGCGCCCGGGCTCGAGCAGCACGGTGAGCCGGCGGTGGTCCCCATCCCAGAGCTCGGGCGGCATGTCGAGCAGCGTGCCGGGCAGCTCGGCACCGCTCGCGTCGAGAAGGTGGATGCGCCCCTCGGCCGACCCGTTCTCCATCGGCGCGGAGAACGTCACCGCGAAACGCAGCAGGTTGGCGGGCACCTCGTCGACGCCCGGGTCGATCGACTCGACGAGGACAGTCCGGGAGCGGTCGGCGGGCGGGACCGTCACGCTCGCGAGCTCGCGCCAGCGGTCATCCGCTCGCCCGAGGACTACGTAGGTGGTCCCCGGAACCGCCGCGAACCGGGGCGTGAATCGGACGCCGTCCGCGATCCACTCCCACGTTCCGGCCGTCGCGACCAGGCCGGCGTCGAGCCGCACCGCATGGGCCGGGACGACCGCCAGCTCCGCGGGCAGCCCGTCACCGTGGATGACGACCGCGCCCTCGCGCCACTCCGCGCGAGGGCTCAGAGGTCCGCCGCGCGGAGGGTGCGGAGGTGGGTGTCGCCGCCGTCATCCTGCACCACGACCACGCTGCCGCGGTCGAGGCCGGCCATCCAGGTGACGCCGGGCTGGCTCAGTTCCTCGCGCGGGATCCCACGCGAGGCGCCCGGATCGTAGAGCGGCGTGTCCAGCGCATCCTGGCCCGCGATGGATGCCGCGGGAATCTTGAGCAGCGGATGCCGCGTGTTCGAGACCAGCAGGAACTCCTCGCCGTCGCGCTCATAGGAGACGATGCTGAACGGCTGGTTCATCGGGCCGAGCTCGGCGACGGTGCGCCCGCGCACGAGACCCTCGCCCCGCAGCTGGTCGACCGAGAACTGCACGACCGGGGTGCACGTGTAGGTGGCGAGCACGCTCGAGCCCCCGTCGAACGCGGTGAGGGCGCGGATCGGCGACTGCGTCTCGTACCTGCCGTGGTCGACGTGGAAGATCTCCACCGACGTCTCCGTCGCCGACCCGTCGAAGGGATAAGGCACCTGGCGCAGGCGGGAGCTGAACTCGTCGTTGCTCAGGCCGGCCACGAACACCGTGCCGTCGACCCAGGCGAGGTCGGTGATGGTCGACCGCTGCACCGGCACCTGCGCGATGTTCAGCGTGACGCCGTGGATCTCGCGTGGTTGCGAGCTCGGGTCGCTGCCGTCGAGCCAGTGGTCGAGGCGGTCGTCGTCGGCATCCGGGGCGTCGTCCAGCGCGAAGGAGGTGGATGCGAGGTCGTCGACCTCGACGACGCCCAGCTCGCCGTCGGTCCCGGCGCGCACTATCACCGGGCCCGCCTCGGCCCCGCCTCCGCGCGCGACCGACAGGTAGACGGCGTGCGACACGGGATGCACCGCGATGCCACGGATCACGGCATCCTCGCCCTCCACGCCGAGCAGGGATGCGAGCTTCGTGCCGAGCTGTTCGACGTGCACCTCGGCGCCGTCGGCGGCGGGTGTTTCGGGGGGAACCTCGAAGGCGACGATGGCGGCGCGGGAGACATCCGCGGCGAACAGGACGGCGGTGCCGTCGGCGTTGACGTCGGGCGCGAAGAGCACGGGTCCGGCGGAGAGAAGGGTGGAAACGGCGGTCGGTGACATGTCTTCGAGGCTACGCCCGACGGCCCCGCGATTCGATGGGAGTCCTCCCCGAAAGAGCCGGGCGTGCGTAGGGTCGAGTCATGACTCTGCGACACCGCGTCGCGGCGGTCTCGGCGACCGCTGCGCTCGCCCTCCTCCTGGTCGGCTGTACGGATGACGCCGAACGCGACGCCCCGCCCGGCGCCGCGGGCGGAATCGCCGACGTGCTCCCCGGCGTCGTGCTCTCCCCCGTGCCGGTCGCCGCGCTGCCCGGCATCGATCCGGGGGCGGCCGACGGCCGTTCGCTCGACCTGCCCGCGGGCTGGAGCGCCGAGGTCTGGGCCAACGTTCCCGGCGCGCGCATGGCCGTGTGGACACCGGATGACCGCCTCATCGTCTCCGCCGCCGACCGCGGCACGCTCGCTCTCCTCACCCCGCGCACGAGCGCGCGCGGCGCGACGGTGACGACGCTCCTCGACGGCCTCGAGAACCCGCAGGGCGTCGCCATCGAGCGCCACGGCGACGACACCGTGCTCGTCGTCGGTGAGGAGACGCGCATCGTCGCGTGGGACTACGCGGACGGCCGTGCGACCCACCGGCGGGTGCTGGTCGACGGCCTGCCGGGCGGGGGCCACGGGGCCAAGATGGTCGACATCCACGACGGCGTCGTGTTCTACAACGTCGGCTCGGCGACCAACCGCGACGCGAGCGACCGCACCTCGACCCCGCAGCGCGGCACCATCGCCCGGGTGAACCTCGATGGCACGGGGCGAAGGACCATCGCGGTCGGCGTGCGCAACGGCGAGGGCCTCTCGGTCGCGCCCGACGGCACGCTGTTCGCCGCCATCAACCAGGCCGACAACCAGCCCTACCCGTTCCGCGACGACACCGGCCGGTACGGCAAGACCGTGCCGGAGTACGTCAACGAACACCCGAACGACCAGGTCTCGCGGATCATCCCGGGCACCGACATGGGATGGCCCTACTGCGTGCCCGACTCGCGCGGTCACCCCGGCCTGACGGATCTCGGCTACGTCGACGACCCGACCAGCAACCCCGAGGGCAGGGCGCTCGACTGCGACACGATCGGCCGCACCCAGCTCGGCCTGCCCGCGCACAGCGCGCCGATCGGCTTCGTCTTCACGCAGGGATCCACGCTCCCCCAGTCCCTCGCGAACGGCGCGCTGGTCACGGCGCACGGCTCCTGGAACCGGCAGCCGCCCCGCGAACCCTACGTCGCCTACAGCCCGTGGGATCCGACGACCAAGACCCTGCAGCGTGCCCGGGCGATCGTCACCGGCTTCCAGGATGCCGACGGCTCCCGCTGGGGCCGGAGCGTCGACGCGGTGCCCGGCCCCGACGGGTCCCTCTACGTCACCGACGACACGGCGGGGCTCGTGTATCGGCTCACGCCGTAGCGCGATGCCTGCTGAGAACCCCCTCTAACGGGGTGTTGGGCGGGAACGGTTTGTAGCGCACGATGAAGGTCGAGCGAAAGTGGACCCCAATGATCTCGATTGCCTACGTGAGCGCCGCTACGACCCCGATGTCCGAGCAGGACATCCTCGCAATACTGCACCAGGCCCGAGCAAACAATTCCAAGACCGGTTTGACTGGCGCCCTGCTTTATTTCGAGGGCAGATTCATCCAGATTCTTGAAGGCCCGGAGGACGAGGTGCGGGCGCGCTTCGCGGCGATTTCCGCGGACCCGCGACATCGCAGCATCCACCTGGTCAGCGAAGATCCGATCGTGCAACGGCAGTTCCCCGACTGGACCATGGGGTTCCGTCCCACCTCTCCGGAGCTGGTGAAAGAGATACCGGGCTGGGACGACTTCTTCGACGGGCGAAAAGGCGACGTCAGAATTCGGCACGCGGATAACTCCGCCCAGCAGTTTCTCGAATGGCTTACCGAGTATTGGTTCGCTCCAACCGCCCGCCGCTAAACGCTGGCATCAGGATGCCCGAAGTACCGGTGAGGCAGGCTTGCCCACCCCTTGACGCACGCGCACGCCAATTCGAAGGTGCAGGTGTTGCCGGGCACCGGCGGGCCGGATGACGTCGGAGACACCGAAACCGAGCCGGACGACTACAACCGGTCGGGTCATTGACCCGAGGCCGCCGAGACCGGGAGGGCCTCACGCTGATGGTGGCGCCCGCGGAAAGCGAAAAGGCCACCGAGAAGTCGGTGGCCTTTTTCTTTTTGGGCTGAGCTTCGAGAACACGTTCTTCTTGAAGCGACGAGAGCCCCCTGGCGGAACCGGTGGGATTTGAACCCACGGTGGGCTCAACACCCACACAACTTTTCGAGAGTTGCACCTTCGGCCGCTCGGACACGGTTCCGGGGAAGAGCTTAGTACACGTCTAATGTGAGTGCATGGCACGCAGACCGCACCCCGTTCGGGTGGTCTCCGCCATCATCGTGGCCGCCGCTCTGGTGCTCGCGATCGCCAACGTCACGCGCCGCGTCGTGGGCGGCGAAGAGGACCACGCACAGGATGCCGCGTTCTACGCCCTCCCCGCGCACATCCCCACCGCGGCTCCCGGCACCATCATCCGCGCCGAGCCGCTCGCCGGTGCGCCCCTCGGCGCGCGGGCGTGGAGGGTCATCTACCACTCGCGTGACCAGGCCGGCAACGACATCCCGGTCTCCGGCGTGGTCGTGACACCCGCCGGGGTGCCGCCCAGGGGCGGCCGCACGATCGTGTCGTGGGCGCATCCGACGACAGGGAGCGCGGCGAACTGCGGGCCGTCGCGGTCGGCCGATCCGTTCTTCCTCATCGAGGGGCTGCACGAGCTGCTCGCCGCCGGCTACGCGATCGCGGCGACCGACTACCCGGGCATGGGCGTCGCGGGCGCGTCGTCGTACCTGCTCGGCATCCCCGAGGCGAACAGCGTGCTCGATGCCGCGCGCGCCGCACGGCACCTCCTCGGCGCGACGGCCGGCTCGAAGCTGCTGCTCTGGGGTCACTCGCAGGGCGGCCAGGCCGCGCTGTTCGCTGCGCAGCGCGCCGCCGCCTACGCGCCCGACTTGACACTGAAGGGCGTCGCGGTGGCGGCCCCCGCCGCCGATCTCGGGCAGCTGATGACCGACGACATCATCAACGTCTCCGGCGTCACGATCGCCTCCTACGCGTTCGGCGCCTACGGACCCGCGTACCAGGACCGGTACTCGCTCAAGGCGATCGACGGCATCCTCACCCCCGCCGGCGCGGCCGCGACCCCGCGCATGGCGGCGCTCTGACTGCTCAGCCAGAACAAGCAGATCCACGCCATCGCCGATCCGCTCATCGGCCGGTACGTGCGCTCCGACCCGGCCACCACCGAGCCGTGGCAGACCATGCTCGCCGAGAACAGCGCGGCCACGAAGCTGCCCGTGCCGGTGTACGTGGGGCAGGGGCTGGCCGACAAACTCGTCATCCCGAGCGCCACGAAGGCCTACGTCGCCGCGCTCTGCGCCAGCGGCACGGATGTCGATTTCCACACGTTCCGCGGTATCGATCACGGCCTCGCGGCGTACGCTTCCGTGCCGTCCCTGCTCCCCTGGCTGGGCGACGTGGATGCGGGAAGAAAGCCGGTGAGCACATGCTGAAGACAGCGGGCATCGTCGCCGCGAGCGCGGCCGTCGTGGCGTCGGGCCTCGTGGTCGGGCGGCGGATGGTGCAGCGCCGGCAGACCGCGGGGGCGAAGCGCATCGGCGACACCCTGCACCTCAACGCGCGCTGGTGGAAGGAGCAGTCCGCCCGCGAGGGCGAGCTGCTCTACGTGGCCGTCGGCGACTCCGCGGCGCAGGGCGTCGGCGCGAGTCGGCCCGGCCGCGGCTACGTGGGGATGATCGCCACGCACCTGCGCCGGCGCACGGGTAAGAGCATCCGCGTGCTCAACCTCAGCGTCTCGGGGGCGCGACTGCGCGACGCGATCGCCGTGCAGCTGCCGGCGCTGGAGGGGCTGCAGCCGGACATCATGACGGTCGCGATCGGCGCGAACGACATCGCCGACTTCGACCGCACCCGGTTCGAGAACGAGCTGGCCGTGATCTTCGACGCACTGCCGTCGGGCGCGATCGTCTCCGAGCTACCGTCCTTCTACTTCGGTGCGGCCGAGAGGCACGTGCGCGAGGCCAACGCGATAGTGCACCGGCTCGCCGCGCTGCACGGGCTCGAGGTGGCGCCGCTCTACCTCCGCACCAAGCGCCAGGGGGGCGTGCTCTACGCGTTCAACCAGGTCGCTGCAGACTTCTTCCACCCCAACGATCGCGGCTACCGGGTGTGGGCGTCCGCCTTCATTCCTCTCCTCGACAGGCGCTTCTCGGCCACAGTTCCCACGCGCTGAGCGGCAGCGACGGCGGCTGCGCTTAGGCTTTCCGCATGGCCAGAATCCAGTCGACCTTCCGCTGCACCGAGTGCGGCTGGACGACCCCGAAATGTGCCGGGCGCTGCG
>JAODAU010000045.1 GCA_025463615.1 Microbacteriaceae bacterium
CGCGACTGACCCGGTCCCTGAGGCTCTCGAAGGGGCCGAAGGCAATTCGCGTGGCCCTTCGAGAGCCTCAGGGACCGGGAGATTGCACATCCTCGAGGTGCAACGCCTCATCCGCTTCATGCCCAAGGTCGTCATCGCGGTCGTGCCTGGCTGGGCGGCCGGCGGCGGCCACTCGCTGCACGTGGTCTGCGACCTCACCATCGCCTCCGCCGAGCACGCGCGCTTCAAGCAGACGGATGCCGACGTCGGCTCCTTCGACGGCGGCTACGGCAGCGCCTACTTCGCCCGCCAGGTCGGCCAGAAGTTCGCCCGCGAGGTCTTCTTCCTGGCGCGCGAGTACGACGCCCAGCGCGCCTACGAGATGGGCGCGGTGAACGCCGTCGTGCCGCACGCCGAGCTCGAGACCACCGCCGTCGACTGGGCCAACACGATCATGGGCAAGTCGCCGACGGCGATCCGCATGCTCAAGTTCGCGTTCAACGCGGTCGACGACGGCATGGTCGGCCAGCAGGTGTTCGCCGGCGAGGCGACCCGGCTCGCCTACGGCACCGACGAGGCCGTCGAGGGTCGCGACTCGTTCCTGCAGAAGCGCGAGCCCGACTGGTCGCCCTACCCCTGGCAGTTCTGATGACGCGGCCGCTCGAGACCATCGACTCGGCGGACGCGCCCGCGGTCATGCGCGCGCTCGAGCGGGCGCTCTCCGGGGACGGGCCCGCGATCCTGCCCGTCGTGCTTCGAGAGCCTCAGCAACCGACTGTCGACGACGCGCCCGCGGAGGTCGAGCGGCGGGTCGCCCTCGTGGTGCAGACCAGCGGGTCCACCGGGAAGCCCAAGCGGGTGGCGCTGTCGGCGGACGCGGTGCTCGCGAGCGCGGCGGCATCCGAGGGCTCGCTCGGCGGGCCGGGGCAGTGGATGCTGGCGCTCCCCGCCCACTACATCGCCGGCCTCAACGTGCTCGCGCGGTCACTGACGGCGGGCACGCTCCCGGTCATCCTGCCGCCCGGCCATTTCGACCCCACCGAGTTCCTGGCGCTCAGCCTGCGGATGGATGCCGCGGCCCGCTACACCTCGTTGGTGCCGGCGCAGCTCGCCGCCCTCGTCGACGCCGCGGACCAGGACGACGAGCTGCTCGACCCGCTGCGCCGCTTCGACCGCATCCTGGTCGGCGGGCAGGCCACCCGCCCCGAGCTGATCGAGCGCTGCCTCGAGCTCGGCCTGAACGTCACTCGCACCTACGGCTCGAGCGAGACCTCGGGCGGCTGCGTCTACGACGGGCTGCCGATCGGCCCGGTGCGGGTGCGGATCGCCGACGGCGAGGTGCAGCTCGGCGGCCCGGTGCTCGCCGAGGGCTACCTCGACGACCCCGCTCGCACGGCCGAGAGCTTCTTCGACGACGAGGGTCGCTGGTACCGCACCGGCGACACCGGCCGGCTGGATGACGGCGTGCTCACGGTCACCGGCCGACTCGACGGCCTCATCATCTCGGGCGGCGTGAAGATCTCGCTCGAGGCGGTGGAGCGGGTGGTGCGCGGCCTGCCGGGCCTCGCCGACTCGGTGGTCGTGAAGGCCCCGAGCGAGCGGTGGGGCGAGGTGCCGGTCGTGGTGACGACGGGCGGTGGGGTGCTCGCCGAGGTGCGGGCGGCCGTCGCCGAGGCGCTGGATCGGGCATCCGCCCCCGCCGCGGTCGTCACGGTGGAGCGGCTGCCGCTGCTCTCCTCGGGCAAGCCCGACCGGGTGGCTCTTGGTGTTCTCGCAGCGGAGGCGACGGGCGGGGCCTGACCCCCTCAGTAGGATTTGTGCGTGGCTAACACCAGACGACCCGCACAGAAGCGCAGCAACCAGGCCAGGAACCGCAGCGGTCGGCCGGGCGGCCAGCCGCCGCGGGTGGTGGTGCGCAAGGCGACGGCCCGGGACTGGATCGGCGGCGCACGCCTGCGCACGCTCTCCCTCTCGATCGCCCCCGTCGCCCTGGGAACGGGTGCGGCGCGCCTGCTCGAGAGCGAGGGGAGCTGGCACTGGGTGCGCGCGCTGCTCGCGCTCGCCGTTGCGGTCTGCCTGCAGATCGGCGTGAACTACGCCAACGACTACTCGGACGGAGTGCGCGGCACGGACCGCTACCGCGTGGGGCCGTCGCGTCTCACCGGGTCGGGTGCCGCGAAGCCGCGCACGGTGCGCACGGTGGCCTTCGTGTTCTTCGGCCTCGGCGGTCTCGCCGGGCTCGCGCTGGTGGTGCTGACGCAGTACTGGTGGCTGCTCGCGGTGGGGGCCGTCGCCATTCTCGCGGCGTACTTCTACACCGGCGGCAAGCGGCCGTACGGGTATTACGGGCTCGGCGAGGTGTTCGTCTTCGTGTTCTTCGGCATCGTGGCCACGGCGGGCACGACGTACACGCAGGTGGGGCACGTCAACCCGGAGAGCTGGCTGGCCGGGGTCGCGATCGGGTTCTTCGCCTGCGCGGTGCTGATGGTGAACAACATCCGGGACATCGCCCAGGACCGGCTGGCCAAGAAGCGCACGCTGGCCGTGCTGGTCGGGGACCGGGCCGCGCGCGTGCTGTTCGCGGTGTTCGCGCTGCTGCCGTTCGTGATCCTCGGGCTGTTCACGATCCTGTACGCGAACGCGCCCTACGTGTACTTCGTGCTGCTGGTCACCGTGCCGGCGGTGATCATCACGCTCACGGGCAAGACGCCGCGGGAGTTCATCCTGGCACTTCAGCTCACCAGCCTGGCGGCGCTGCTGTACGGCCTCGGCCTGGGCGCCGCGCTGGCCTTCTGACCGCCCGGTGCGGCATTCCGCCCGACCCCCGTGCGTAACTCCTGCGATTTCGTCGAAACGCGTCGAGGGGCAGTGGATCTTGCGCGGTTGGCAGCGGATCGCAGGAGTTATGGACCGCTGACCTCGGTCGTCCGCGACGGACAGCATTTCGACGCGGATGGCACGGAGCCCCTGTTCCTGTGCGCATAACTCCTGCGCGTAAGCGGTAACCGGGGCATTCACGAAGGCGAATCGGCTGCCGAACCAATTCCGCAGGAGTTATGCGCGGGGGAGGGGGGAATCGGCGGGAGGGCTGCTACTCGACGGGCTTGGTGCGGCCGTCTTCCATGCGGTCGAGGGCCTCGTTCTCGATGTCGTTGTCGCGGTCGACATCCTTGGTCTCGCGGATGCGCACGAAGCTCTTGGCGACCTCGTCGCGCGGGCCGCGCAGGGCGATGTACGAGACGCAGAGGCCGATGAGCGCGGCCGCGATGGCGGAGACCCACACGTTGACGCCGATGACGAGCAGCACGATCAGCACGACCGCGAAGATCGCGACACGGATGACCGAATACACGATCCACTGGCGGGAGGATTTCACCACCCCAGTCTACGGACGGCCAGCCCGAAGTTGGCTGGGGATGGCGCTCCGCACTCGGCAAGTGAGCCTACAATCACAGTCATGGCAAGGCTCGAACTCATCCTCGCGGTCGCGATACTCGCGTTCACGATCTTCGCATTCGTGGACTGCCTGATCACGGACTCGACGCGGGTGCGCGCACTGCCCAAGGTGGTCTGGGCGATCATCATCGTGCTGCTCTCGCCGTTCGGCGGCATCCTCTGGCTGGCCCTCGGCAAGGAGCACAACGAGCGCCCCAGCAGCTACCAGCGCCCGGTCACCAAGCAGCGCGCACCGGATGACGACCCGGTCTTCCTGCAGCGCCTCGGCGCCGACAAGGAGCGCGACGAGCGCATCAAGGAGCTCGAGCGCCGCCTCGCCGAGCTCGACGACGACCACGACGACC
>JAODAU010000050.1 GCA_025463615.1 Microbacteriaceae bacterium
GTGCACCGCCTGGAAGTTCGCGCCGCGCACGTGCCAGTGCGCCTGCTTGCCGTCGACGGCGAGTGCGGTGAGGTCGATGACGACCGGGCCGAGGAACTGGGCGACGCCCGAGGTCACGTCGGGGTCGATGGAGCTGGTGGGGACTGACTTCACTTCGGTCATGGTGTCGCCTTCTTTCGTGTACGTGGGTACAACGCTACGCAGCGGCCCGCATTCCGCAAGCAAGCTGAGGCTCGGCTAAATGCCCGGTCAGGCAGCCCTTACCGGGGGTTAACCCCCGCCGGATCCTGTGTGTCGGCCGGATGCCGCGGGCGCGTCCACGTGGCGAGGCTTGGGGTTATGACATCCACCTCTGCCACTCTGGACTCCGTGCCCACACCCGTCGCCTCCCCGCCGCCCGCCCTGTACTGGCGACTGTGGAGGGGCGTGCCGCGCGAACTCGCCTACCTGCTGATCGCGTTCCCCATCTCCGTGGCCGGGTTCGCCGTGACCGTCTCGCTGATCTCCGGCGGCGCCGGCACGATCGTGACCTTCTTCATCGGCGTGGTGCTGATCATCGCCGCCCTCTACGTCTCGCGCGGCTTCGGCACGCTCGAGCTGATGCTGCTCGAGTGGACCGGACGCCCGCGGATCGCGCGCCCCGAGTGGATGGACGCCCGCGCCCGCAAGGGCTTCCTCGGCTGGCTGCGCGCCGTGGTCGGCAACGGCCACTACTGGCTCTACCTGCTCTACGTGATGATCGTCGACTTCATCATCACGACGATCACCTGGTCGATCACGCTCACCTGGGCGGCCGGCGGCCTCGGCGGCCTCACCTACTGGTTCTGGGACGCGTTCATCCCGCACGGCGATCGCAACTTCTACGTCGGCGCCTGGGTCTTCGAGCGCTTCGGGATCCCGGTGGTGAACGGTCCGGTCACCGACAACATCTTCTATTTCATCGCCGGCGTCTTCTTCATCGCGACGCTCCCGTTCGTGACGCGCGGCCTCACCAGCCTGCACTGGCTGGTCGCCCGCGGAATCCTCGGCGCCTGGAAGTCGGACGCGCTCAAGCGCGAGGTGCAGTCGCTGAGCGAGTCGCGCGGGGCGGCGATCTCCGCCGAGGGGCACTCGCTCCGCAGGCTGGAGCGCGACATCCACGACGGCCCGCAGCAGCGACTGGTGCGCCTGCAGATGGACTTAGCCGCCGCACAGCGCAAGATGGAGGACGACCCCGAGGGCGCGCGCGACCTCATCGACGGAGCCATGACGCAGTCGAAGGAGGCGCTGGAGGAGCTGCGCGCGCTGTCGCAGGGCTTCGCGCCGCCGATCCTGCTCGACCGCGGCCTGGTCGCTGCGCTCGAGTCCCTGGTGGCCCGCAGCAACGTGACGGTGGGCTTCACCAACCTCGTCGACCCGGGCGTGGAGCTGCCGCAGGAGCTCTCGCGCAACGCGTATTTCATCGCGAGCGAACTGCTCACCAACGTGGCGAAGCACTCGCGCGCCACCGAGGTCGGCCTCACGCTCGACCTGCGCCGGGTGCCGGAGACGGATGCCACGTGGCTGGACGTCACCGTCACCGACAACGGTCGCGGCGGCGCGGCGACCGTGCCGGGTCACGGCCTCGCCGGGCTCGAGGAGCGCGTGCGCGGCCTCGGCGGCGTGCTCGTGGTCACGAGCCCCTCCGGCGGACCGACGGTCGCGACCGCCAACCTGCCGGTGACCCTGGGGTGAGCCCTAGGGTGAGTGGGTGACCGACACTCCTCTCCGCATCGCCGTCGCCGACGACTCGCTCCTGCTCCGTGAGGGGCTGGTGCGAGTCCTCGTCGAGGCGGGGCACGAGGTGGTGGGCTCCTACGGAGACGCCATCGGGCTCCTCGACGACCTCGTCACTCTGGGGCCCGACGTCGTCGTGCTCGACGTGCGGATGCCGCCCACCTTCCGCGATGAGGGAGTGCGGGCCGCGCTCGACGCACGCCGCCTGCTGCCGGGAGTCGGCATCCTGCTGCTCTCCCAGTACGTGGAGGTGGCCTACGCGCAGGAGCTGCTTTCGTCCGGGTCGGGTGGCGTCGGCTACCTGCTCAAGGATCGGGTCGCCTCGCTGGAGGAGCTCGTCGACGCGCTCGACCGCATAGCCGGCGGGGGCACGGTGCTGGATCCGCTCGTCGTGGCGCAGCTGATCGGCCGCAGCCGCGATCCACTCGCTACGCTGACCGCACGCGAGCGCGACGTGCTCGTGCTCATGGCGGAGGGGCGCACGAACGCCGCGATCGCGGGCGCGCTGGTGATCGGCACGGGCGCCGTGGAGAAGAACATCTCGTCGATCTTCCAGAAGCTGGGGCTCGACGACTCGGGCTCGGAACACCGCAGGGTGTTGGCGGTCCTGGCCTGGCTTCAGCGCTGAGTCAGCTGGCCGCCAGCACGCGGTTGGGCTGGCTGTACTGGATCTCGGGGCGGATGGCCTCGATGCGGTTGGTCCAGCTCATGCCGTTCCACCAGCGGACCTGGGGGAGGCCGAGCGGGTCACGGTACCAGCCGGCGGGGGCGACTGCTTGGGTTGAGGACATGGGTGTGTCTCCATCACGGGGGGTGCCTCACCGCCGGGAGGCAATTTCGGGAGCGGTTGACTAGAGGTTAGTCCCCAGAAGGGGGGACACCTAGACCCCCGAACAGGGGTCGAATTCCGACGCCTCAGCGCAGGTCGGCGATGTGCGCGACGAGGCGGGTCACACCGCGCCGGCTCGCCTCGAAACGGATGGCGACCACCATCACGATGACGCCGCCGATCGCGATCCAGATCCACCATTCCACGAGTTCGTAGACGGCGCGGATCTCCGGCGCGAACGTGGCGATGGCGTGGATGAGCACCACGACCGAGGCGATGAGTAGCGGCGCTTGCAGGCGCAGCACGGCGGCGATCACGATGATCGCGACACCGACCACCCCGAGCGCGACGAGCCGCCACAGCGGCGCGTCGAACGCGGTCGCGATGAGGCTGGGCACCAGCAGGATGCCGACCCCGGGAGCGAGCCACGCCCAGCTGCGCGCCTCCGGGGCTCGCAACATGTGGATGGCGCCCGTTGCGATCAGCGCCAAACCGACGGGCACGGACACCCACTCGATCGGGGCGAGCTCGCCGACCGCGAACGCGTACAGCCCGGCGATGCCGGCGACCACGACCGAGGAGAGGGCGGCGATGCGGCGGTGCGGCAGCGCCGACAGGCTGGCGAGCACGTGCGCGACGCTCAGTACGATCACGATGGCGACCCCGCGCTGCATCGGCTCCACTCCGATGGTGCGGGCCAGGCCGTCGATGAGCAGGGCCAGCGCGATCGGGAGCGCGCCGACCGCGGCCGCGCGTTCCACCGGGTAGTCGGACGTCGCCACGGATGCCGTCCAGGAGGCCAGCGCCGCAATGAGGAACAGGCTCACGACGAGGCTCGTCACGTACTCCGGCAGCAGCAGTGTGCGCGTCGGCAGGCCGAGGGGGAGCAGCGTCTGCGTGATCGCGGTGCTCACCGCGATCACGGCCAGCGCGAGCCAGAACACCACCCGGCGGTCCAGCCGGCTGACGCGGGCCAGCACCACGTAGGCGGCGAGGCCGAGCAGCAGGATGCTGATGAACCCGGTGGCGTGCGCCGCGTTGACCGCGTCCGCGGCGGGGGCCGGGCGAAGCGGGAGCGCCAGCGCTCGCGCTCCGCCGCCCGCGCCGACGATGAGCAGGGCGGCGGCGGCCACGAGCAGCGCCGCGCGGGCGATGGGGTGGGAGACCAGCATCCTGAGCAGGAGCAGGGCCGCGATGGCGATGAGGGTGGGGCCCTGCCAGGTCTGCAGGCTGGCCCAGCCGACGAGGTACGCGAGAGCGAGGTTCACCGCGACAGTGGTGATCGCGAGCACCCGGAAGCGCAGCGACAACCGGTGGCGGAGAGCCAGTGAGCCCACGAGCGTGGCCACCGCGATCACGGACCACGCGGACTGCTGCCAGGCGATCGGCTGGATGACGCCCCCGGCGAGTGTGAGCACCGCCACACCGATCACGGCCAGCGTGAACGGGCGCGCGAGTGGCCCGGAGGACCGGCGTGCCAGTGCCAGCACCCCGACCGCGAGCGCGACCAGGGCGACGAGGCAGGTGACGGCGAGTGTCTCGGCGCCGTTCCGGCCTTCGGCGGGGATGAGGGTGTCGGTCGAGCCGTGCGACCACGGTGCCACAAGTCCCAGGTAGATGAGGAACAGCGCGCGCCCGACGAGCACCACTGCCGGAGCGACCGCGGCGAGGCCCGCGAATGCGAGCGCGATCGAACGGCCAAGGGGGTTTCTCGGGGCCGCGGCGATGTTCGCCGTCGCCACCCCGGCCAGCACCAGTGCGAGCAGCAGGTTCTCGCCGGGCGAGCTGGCGATCGAGGTGGCCATCAGCGGCACGCCGATCGAGGTCAGCAGCATGCCGACCGCGGCGATCACGACGAGGATCGCGCGTTCCTCCACCCGTGCGAGCGCGCGCTGTGCGACGCCGCTGAGGGCGAGCGCGGCCCCGAAGACGAAAGCCGACCAGCCGAGGATGACGTGGTCCGCCACCCACCCGGCCACCAGCCCGAACCCCACGCCCACCACCGCGGCGCCGGTGATGCCCCAGGCGCGTGGGCCGCCGACGCGGCTCCAGGCCAGCCCGACGGCGCCGGTGACCAGCAGCGCGAGCCCCCAGTATGCGCCGGCGTCGGCCAGCGCGAGGCCGAAGAAATCGTTGGCCTGCGCCGCCCACACGTCGAGGTAGACCAGCACGACAGACAGCGCGGCGATGCCCTCGGAGGTGGCCGGCAGCCGCCGTCGCAGGGCGATCGTGGTGACGATCGCGGCCACGGTGATCGCGCCGATGATCGCGGTGCGCACCACGAGGCCGAACGTGATGAAGGCGTAGACGAGGAAGAAGATGGCGGCGATCGAGAGCAGCGTGATGCCGACGACGAGGAGCGCCACCTGCACTGCGGAGCGCTGCGGGCCTTCGGGTGCGTCGGGTTCGACCGTCGAGGGGATGGGGAAGGGGGACGGGGGCTCCGGCGCGCGGTTTGCCAGCGCGAACGGCACGGCATCCGAGGTGGGCACGGGCTGCCGCGTCTCGTAGCGGATGCGGCCGATGAGGTCGAGCCTGCGGTCGAGGAGGGACGCGGCATCCGCCGACAGGGTGGCGAGCTCCGCGGCGGCCGGATGCGCGAGGTCGAGGCCGCAGTTGCTGCAGGTCGGGCCGGAGATCACCGTGAAGCACGCGGGGCAGGTGGTGGCCGAGGTGAGGTCGGCCGGTGTGCGCGGAAAGAGCACGTACCCGGCGTAAGCCCGGTAGTCCTGCGGTTCGTCGGCCATCGGTGCCCCCTGGTGGTCTGTGCGATCAGGTTAGTGGCTGGGCCGGGCGGGGGACAGGTCCGACTCCCGCATGTGGGAAAGGCACGTCTGGGGAGGACGGGAGTGAGGTGCCGAACGGGCACCGAACCGCACTAAGCGGATGCCGCGCTGAGTTGCGGCGCCCTCTCGTCGGTGCCCTTGATCACCCAGTAGACGACCGCGAGGGCCAGCACCGAGATCACCGGCGTGAGGAAACTCGCGAACGGGGTGCCGACTGAGGCGTGGCTGACGGAGAAGACCGAGACATCCCACAGGCCGTGGAGCACCATGGCCCAGACGAGGGATCCGGTCACGCGGCGCACGATGTAGAACGAGGTGCCGGAGGCGAACGCGATCAGCGCCTGGAAGAGCGACTGGGCGAGCGGGGCGCCGAGGGCGGCGTTCACGACGTGCATCGCGCCAAAGAGGAGGCTCGTGAGGAACCAGACCCAGCCCTCGCCCAGTCGCGAGCGGAACGCGGTGAGCACGAGGCCTCGTGCCATGACCTCCTCGTTGAACCCGACCAGCACGCCCAGCGCGACGAGCGCCAGGATGAACGACCCGTCGAACTTCGACCAGTCGGTGGTCGCGAGGTTGGCGATCGCCACGAGGAACATGATGATCGGCACGAAGATGGGCCACTTGTGGTGCGAACGCCGGCGCTCGAAGAGGGCGGGCCGCCACCATCCGAGGGCCGTCAGCGTGATCGCCAGCAGCACGGCGGCCACGGCGAGGTCGATGACCGCGCCCTTCCAGGTGTCCTCCGCGGAGGTGCCGATCCTCGTGTACGGAACCCCCACGAGTTTGGTGACGACGAAGATCACCACCACGTAGCCGATCCAGATCACGAACCCGATCCATACCCGGGGTTTCA
Source organism: Microbacteriaceae bacterium (assembly GCA_025463615.1). Next base: position 6,224 of record JAODAU010000050.1, read on the forward strand.
CGCGCACGCTCGTCGTCCTCTCGTCGGTGGGGCGCAACGTACGCTCACTTTTCGTGCTCGGCTACGCTCGGGCTCCGTTCAACAGGATGGTTCGGGCCGTCGCGCCCGTCAACAGGAGAATTTCGGGGCTGGCGAGACTTCTGTCCTGTTGACGGAACATGAGGATATGGTGAGCGGATGACAGACCCGAACGAGACTCACTGGGCGGTCCCGCGGCGCACCGGGCTCGCGTGGATCTCACCGCTGCTCGGCGTCGGCAGCCTGGTGGCCCTGTCCGCCGTCATCAGCACCCAACTCGAAACGGCCCCGTTCGTCCTGCTGCTCGGCGTCGCGGCAATCGTGGTGGGTTGCGTCGCCTTGAGCATGAAGTGGATGCCGTGGGCCCTCAGCGTCGTCGGGATCCTCTTCGGTGCCGGAGCCCTGGGACTCCTCATCTGGGGGATCGTGGTGTTCGTGAACACGCCGTGGCCCGGGTGGTAGGTCGCGGGGCGGCTGGCTGAGGTGAGGTCCCGCGAAAGAGCTGAGGTGAGTCCCGGGAAAGTCCTGAGGTGAGGTCCCGCGAAAGAGCGGTGCTCTTTCGCTACCAGACGATTCCCCTACTGGCCGCCTCCACGCCGCTGCGCGGCGCGGCGGACTGCCAGCGGGGGCCCACGATTCGCTGTGCCGTTTTTCCGCTAATGACAAAGGACCCAAGCCAATCGGCTTGGGTCCTTTGTCACTAGCGGAGGGGATGACGAGAATCTAACTCGCGTGATCAGTTTGGAAGACTGAGGCTCTACCATTGAGCTACATCCCCGGATGGTGCGTTGAATACTGTACCGGACGCCGCGGGGAGGGTGTGGCATCCGGCGGGGTCACGCCGCCTGTGGAGGACTAGACTTACCGAGGCCCATTTTCGCCCGGCACCACAGCAAGCCGTTGCCGGGTATGCGGCATCGGGATGTAGCTCAGCTTGGTAGAGTGCTCGGTTTGGGGCCGAGATGTCGCAGGTTCGACTCCTGTCATCCCGACGGACATCCTTTTACCCCAATCAACCCACCAGGAGAACCATCGTGAAGACCACGGTTGAGAAGCTGACCCCCACGCGCGTGAAGCTGAGCATTTCAGTCACCCCCGAGGAGCTCAAGCCGAGCATCGACCACGCCTACGGCCACATCGCGGAGTCGATCAACATCCCCGGCTTCCGCAAGGGCAAGGTGCCGCCGCCCATCATCGACCAGCGCGTCGGGCGCGAAGAGGTGCTCAACCACGCGGTGAGCGACGGCCTCGACAAGTTCTACCGCGAGGCTGTTGAGGAGCAGAAGATCAAGCCGCTCGGCCGCCCCGAGGCCGACATTACCGGGCTGCCGAGCGTGAAGGACTTCACCGGCAACCTCGAGGTGACCGTCGAGGTCGACGTGCGCCCCGACTTCACCATCCCCAACCTGGACGGCCTCGAGCTCGTCGTCGACCCGATCGAGGTCACGGATGAGGAGATCGACACCGAGCTGAACGCACTGCTTGAGCGCTTCGGCACCCTCATCACCGTCGACCGCCCGGCCAAGACCGGCGACTTCGCCCAGATCGACCTGGTCGCCAAGATCGACGGCAACGAGGTCGACACCGCCAACGCGATCTCCTACGAGGTCGGATCGGGTGACCTCATCGACGGCATCGACGAGGCGCTGGACGGCCTCAGCGCCGGCGAGACCACCGTCTTCGAGGCCAAGCTGCTCGGCGGCGACAACGAGGGCCAGGCCGCGGAGATCACCGTGACCCTGCTCGCCGTGAAGGAGCGCGAGCTCCCCACCGCCGACGACGACTTCGCCCAGATCGCCAGCCAGTTCGACACGCTCGCCGAGCTCAAGGAAGACATCCGTGGCCAGATCGAGCGCTCCAAGGTCTTCGGCCAGGGCGCCCAGGCGCGCGACCAGATCGTGGACAAGCTGCTCGAGGGCCTCGACATCCCCGTTCCGGAACAGCTCGTGCTCGACGAGGTGCACCGTCACCTCGAGAACGAGAACCGCCTCGACGACGACGTGCACCGCGCCGAGGTCACCGAGTCGAGCGAGAAGACGTTCCGCAGCCAGATCCTGCTCGACTCGATCGCCGAGGCCGAGGGCGTGCGCGTGAGCCAGAACGAACTCACCCAGTACCTCGTGCAGGGCGCCGCCCAGTACAACATGGAGCCCGGCGAGTTCATCAAGGTGCTCGACGAGAACGGCCAGATCCCCGGCATGATCGGCGAGGTCGCCCGGGGCAAGGCGCTGGCCACCGTGCTGGCGAAGGCCAAGGTCAAGGACACCAACGGCAAGGATGTCGACGTGACTCCGTTCACGGCATCCGTCACCGAGACCGACGAGTTCGACACCTCCGACGCCGCCAGCCTCATCAGCGAGGCGAACGACGGCCACAACCACGGTGGCGCGGCCGGCGGCCGCGACAGCCACGGCCGCAAGCCGTCGCACGAGCACTACGGTCACGACCACGCGTAACTGAATTACACCGAAAAAGGGATGCGCAACCAAGTGTTGCGCATCCCTTTTTCGTGCGCTAACCTGATCTGCAACCAATCGTTGCAGAAAGGGAGCACGCCATGGAGTACGGAACCATCGAGCGCGAGATCCACGTCGACGCGTCACCCGAGATCGTCTTCGAGGTGGTCAGCCGCCCCGAGCACCTCAAGGAGTGGTGGCCGGACGAGGCCGACATCGAGCCCGAGGTGGGGGCATCCGGCCACATCGTCTTCCACAACACGGATCGCGCCGACACGGTCGAGCCGATCACGGTCGTCGAGGTGACCCCGCCGACCCGCTTCGCCTTCCGCTGGGTGTACACCGATGGCGACGTCGTCGGGCCCGGCACCTCGCTGCTCGTCACATTCGATCTCGAGCCGTCGGGGGAGGGAACCCGCGTGCGGATGACCGAGACCGGCTTCCGCGAACGCGGCTGGGAGGCGGCGGTGCTCGAGGCCCAGTACAACGACCACGTCACCGGCTGGGACTACTTCGTGCCGCGGCTCGGCGCCTACGTGTCGCGCCTGGTGGCGTCGTGACCGAGGCCGTCGACGACGTGCTCTGGTCGGCCATCGGCGACCCGACCCGGCGACGGATGCTCGACCTCCTGCTCGCGAACGGGCCGGCCACGGCCACCGGCCTCAGCGAGCACCTCCCGGTGACCCGGCAGGCCGTGGCGAAGCACCTCGCCGTGCTCGACCGGGCCGGCCTGGTGCATCCGGCACCCGCGGGCCGCGAGGTGCGCTACCGGCTCGACGACGCGCAGTTCGCTCGTGCGGTCGCCCAGCTGGCCGCCGTCGGCACGGCGTGGGACGCGCGACTCGCGCGCATTAAGAAGATCGCGGAAGCGATCCAGAAACAGCAGGGAAAGGACTAGCTCATGGTGGACATCATCCACAGGATCGGAGTCGAGGGCGGCACGCCCGAGGCGGTGTACGAGGCGCTCGCGAGCCTCGAGGGGCTGCGCGGCTGGTGGACGGAGGACACGACCGGGTCGACCGACCTCGGCGGCGTCATCCTGTTCCGCTTCGGGCCGGGCGACATCGAGATGAAGGTGGTCGAGCTCGTGCCCGGCGAGCTCGTGCGCTGGGAGGTCGTCGGCGGCGCGACCGAGTGGATCGGCACCCACGTCGAGTTCCGCATCGCGCAGGACGGCGACTACACGATCGTGCTGTTCGGCCACACCGGCTGGGCCGAGCCGGTGGAGTTCATGTACCACTGCAGCACCAAGTGGGCCAGCTTCCTGCTCAGCCTGAAGGAGCTGGTGGAGACCGGATCGGGTCGCCCCGCGCCTCACGATCTGCAGATCAGCAACTGGCACTGACCCCCTTCCGTTCGGGCCGCATCGAAGTACTGTGAGGGGAGCGGCAGACGCCGTTTCCCCCAAGGCTCGGAGGTCTATATGAGCATCAACGACGACGACATCACCACGGCCAGCGGCGGCGCCGCGGAGGGCACTGCCGACGGCGGAGCCAACCCGAACGGGCACGACGGCGGAGCCGACGGCTCGGCCGGCGAGGGCACCGCAGACGGCGGCGCCAACCCGGGCGGACACGACGGCGGCGCGGACGGTTCGGCCGGCGAGGGCACCGCTGACGGCGGCGCCAACCCCGGCGGACACGACGGCGGAGCCGACGGATCCGCTTGAGCCAGGAATCGGGGCGCGGGTCGGTTCGCCGGCCCGCGCTCACCCGTCTCACCAGCATCCCCGTCGACGAGTTCGCCGACGACTACTGGGGCACGAAGCCCCTGCTCTCGCCCGCCCAGGGTGACTTCGCCGACCTCTTCAGCCTGGCCGCGGCCGACGAACTGGTCGCCACCCGCGGCATCCGCACGCCGTTCGTGCGCATGGCGATGGAGGGCACGCTGCTCGACGCCTCGCGCTACACGAGCCCCGGCGGCTTCGGCGCGGAGGTGGGCGACCAGCTCGACTCCGCGAAGGTGCTCGCCGAGTTCGCCGCGGGCGCCACGCTCGTGCTGCAGGGGCTGCACCGCACCTGGGCGCCGATCGCCGACTTCACCCGCGAGCTGAGCGCGGAACTCGCCGCTCCCGCGCAGGTCAACGCCTACATCACGCCGGCGTCGTCGCGCGGATTCGACCCGCACTACGACGTGCACGACGTGTTCGTCATCCAGATCCACGGCCAGAAGCACTGGACGATCCACGAGCCCGTGCACGAGGACCCGCTGCGCGACCAGCCCTGGAGCGACCACGCGGACGAGGTCGCGGCCCAGGCATCCGGCGCCCCGGCCATCGACGCCACGTTCTCGCCCGGCGACGTGCTCTACCTGCCGCGCGGCTGGATCCACTCGGCCACCGCGCTCGGCGGCACCTCGATCCACCTCACCATCGGCGTCAACGCGCTCACCCGGTGGAACATCGTGCAGCGGCTCGTCGGCCTGGCCGCCGCGGACCCGGCCCTGCGCGGCTCGCTCCCGCTGGGCGCGGACTACGCGGATGCCGCCTCCCTCACCGACCTCATAGCCGAGACCGCATCCCGGCTCGCCCACACCGTGGCGGCCGCCGACGCGCCCGCGGTAGCGCGAGGCCTGGCCACCACGCTCGCAACCTCCACGAGGCCGGAACCGGTCTCCCCCCTCGCCACAATCGAGTCGCTCGGCGGCCTCTCGGCGGAGGCGATCGTCTCCTGGCGCTCGGGCCTCGGCAACCGCGTCGCTGTGGCCGACGACGTGCGCATCCTGCTTGGGGCGAAGACAATCGCGCTGCCGATCGAGGCGGCCGAGGCCGTGCGCGCGCTGGCCCTCGGCGACGAGTTCACCGCGGGCGCCCTTCCCGGCCTCGACCCGGACTCCTCGGTCGTGGTCACGCGCCGGCTGTTGCGCGAGGGCGTCCTGGTGCTTCGGTGACCGTCGCGCTGCCGTCGACCGGCTGGGAGCCGTGCAGCGACCGTTCGCTCGAGCGGGACGACCCGCTGGCGGGCACCGCCGGGAGCGGCGACCGCTGGTTCCTCGTCGAGATCGACGGCGCGTGGGGCGAGCACGCGTTCTTCCAGTCGCGACTGGACCCGGTGCTCGCGCGGCGGCTGGTGGCGCGGATCGAGGGGGCGGGCATCCGTCCGCTGGCGATCCGGCGCACGGGCCGGCGCGCGGACGAGCGACGTGCGCAGAAGCGCTGGCGCTGGGCCGCCGTCGACGCGCGCCCGGGCCACGAGTCGGTGCGCTGGGGGAGCGTGGACGACCCGGCGGAGCTGCTCGACGTGCCGCTCGACGGCTCGAGCGGTGTTCCCAGCGACGATCCGGTGATCTGCGTCTGCACTCACGCCCGGCACGACCAGTGCTGCGCGGTGAAGGGCCGGCCGGTGGTCGCGGCGCTCGCGCGTGCCTTCCCGACCCTCACCTGGGAGTGCTCGCACCTCGGCGGCGACCGCTTCGCCGCCACCATGATCGTGTTCCCGCACGCCCTGCTCTACGGGCGGATGCCGGCGGCCGAGGCGCACGCCGTGATCGACGCCTGGGCCGACGGGCGCACCGTGCCGCGCTTCCTCCGCGGCCGCACCTCGCTCACCAATGCGGCGCAGGCGGCCGTGGCGTTCGCCACGGAGGCGACGGGTGACGACCGCATCGACGCGTTCGCCGTCACGATGGAGAAGAGGGGTGCCAGCGGAATCCGCGTCTCCCTCGACCACGACGGCTCGCCGCTCATCGTGTCGCTGCGGGAGACCCTCTCGGAACCGATGCTGAGCACGTGCGCGGCGATCCACACCGTCACGGTGCGGGAGTTCGAACTGGTCGGCATCGCGATGCCCGCCTAAGGCTCTGCCCACGGCGAACAGTGACGTTCGAGAGCCCGCGCTCCGATAGATTCGTCACCAAGCGACAACTGAAACGGAGCGCACACAATGGCCAAACCGGCATTGGTCTCGAGCATCTTCGACCAACTCCTCAAGGACCGCATCATCTGGCTTGGCTCGGAGGTGCGGGACGACAACGCCAACGAGATCTGCGCCAAGATGCTTCTCCTGGCTGCGGAAGACCCGAAGAAGGACATCTTCCTCTACATCAACTCACCCGGCGGATCGATCACAGCAGGCATGGCGATCTACGACACGATGAAGTTCGTGCCGAACGACATCGTCACCGTGGGCATCGGCCTCGCGGCCTCGATGGGGAAGTTCCTGCTCTCGTCGGGCACGAAGGGCAAGCGGTACATCACCCCCAACGCGCGCGTGCTGCTGCACCAGCCGTCGGGTGGATTCGGTGGAACGGCCGCAGACATCCAGACCCAGGCGGGCGTCATCCTCGACATGAAGAAGCGGATGGCCGAACTCACCGCCGAGCAGACCGGCAAGTCGGTCGAGCAGGTCCTCATCGACAACGACCGTGACAACTGGTTCACCGCGCAGGAAGCCCTCGAGTACGGCTTCGTCGACCACCTCCGCGAGCACGCGGACGAGGTCGTCGGCGGCGGCGGGACCGACGAGGCCGTGTCGAACGCCGACGCGACCGGAAAGAAGGACTGACCATGGAGACCAACTTCACCCTGGGCTCGGGCCTCGCTCGACCCACCGCAGAGTCCCGGTACATCCTTCCCACGTTCGAGGAGCGCACGGCCTACGGCTACAAGCGCCAGGACCCCTACGCCAAGCTCTTCGAGGATCGCATCATCTTCCTCGGCGTGCAGATCGACGACGCCTCGGCGGACGACGTGATGGCGCAGCTGCTGGTGCTCGAGAGCCAGGACCCCGACCGCGACATCGTCATGTACATCAACTCTCCCGGTGGCTCGTTCACCGCGATGACGGCGATCTACGACACGATGCAGTACGTGCGGCCGCAGATCCAGACCGTCGTGCTCGGCCAGGCCGCCTCGGCCGCCGCGGTGATCCTCGCCGCTGGCACGCCGGGCAAGCGTCTCGCGCTGCCGAACGCCCGCATCCTGATCCACCAGCCGGCCGCCGGCTCGGAGGGCTCGAGCCAGGCGTCCGACATCGAGATCCAGGCCAAAGAGATCCTCCGCATGCGCACGTGGCTCGAGGAGACGCTCTCGCGTCACTCGAACCGCACCATCGAGCAGGTGAACCGCGACATCGATCGCGACAACATCCTGAGCGGTGAGCAGGCGCTGGAGTACGGCCTGATCGACCAGGTGCTGGTCACGCGCAAGAACATCCCGGCGATCACCAAGTAGTCGCCGAGAAGAAGGGCCCGCCGCATTCGTGCGACGGGCCCTTCTCTCATGTGCGCCTGCGCCGGCTGGTGACCAGCAGCGTCACGATCACGGCGGCCCCGACCGCGAGCACGGCCCCGCCGATCCACAGGATCGTGGCGAGCGTGTCGCCCGAGACCGTGGTCGACCCGGTGCCCTGGGCGGCCCCGGTGGCGTTCGGATGCACCCTGCCATGGCAGTCCGGAACCTTCGAGCTCCCCGCGCTCACCTTCGCCGGCCCGGAGGGCGCCCAGGTGAACGGGAACGAGTCCGACACGATGTGCCCGTCGGTGGAGATCACCTGCCAGGTGACGGTGTATGCCCCCGGCTTGCCGATCACGGCCGGCACCGAGATGCCGGCGCCCGCCACGGTGACGCAGCCGTCGCCGTAATACAGCCCGGCCTTGTCCCGCACGAGCAGCGCGAACCCCGAGCCGTTCTTGTTGAGGTTCGGCAGGATGCCGTTGGTCGTTACCGAGAACCGCGCGGGCAGCGCTGTGAGGGTCTCGCCCGACGACGGGGTCGACGACACGAGATAGTTGTGCGCACCCGCCGGGGCGGCGACGGCGAGCACGGCCACCGCCGCGATCGCCGCCACCGCCGCCAGGCGGTTCAAAAGCCGCATCCTCAGTCCGTCGCCCGGCGCCGCAGGGCGACGATCGCGACGACGACTCCGACCGCGCCGACGACCAGGCCGCCGATGCCGATGCCGCGCGCCACCACGTCGGTCGAGGCGCCGGGGGCGTTCTCGGCCTGGCTCGCGGCGGTTACCTCGGCATCCTCGTCGCTGCTCACGACGGGGGCGTCGTTGACGTAGAGCACGGGCGCGGGGTGCTCTGCATCCGTTCCCTTGTCTGACCAGGAGACGACCTTGCCGTCGCTGTAGGTCTGGGTCGTGGGCAGGTAGAGCCGCCCGACGTCGGGCACCGGACCCACGGAGAGCTGGAACAGCTGCAGTTGGCCGTCCTCGATGCCCTGGCCCGCTTCGGCCGTGAAGATCACCTTCGTGACTCCCTCCTTCAGCTCGTTGCCCTCCGCCTTGATCGGCTTGTCGAGCGTGGTCGTGACCAGCTCGCCCGACCAGCCCGGCACCGGCACGTAGCTCACGTACTGGAACGCCGTGTCGCTCGGCAGGTCGATCTCCACCTTCGTGGTGGAGGCCGTGCCCGACTCGTTGGGCACCTTGAAGGTGACCAGGGCGAACTCGCCCGGAGTCGCCGTGTACGGCGTCACCGTCACGTGCGCGCTCGCCGACAGGGGGATGGCCACGGCCAGCAGTGCGCCCGCGCCGAGCGCGAGGGCAGCCTTGTATTTCAGATTGTTCATGTCGTCCTCAGGTGTGTGGGCGCGCAGAAGCCGCGCCTGCCCGCAGAAAAATGGTCTCTAGAACGAGAGCGCGGGCGGCCCGCGGTGCCGCATCGGCGAGAGCGGGGCGAGGCGGGGGAGCGGGCGGATGCGGTGGCGCGGGCGCGCGGGCCGCGGGGTCTGGGGTGCGGTCGGCACGAGCATCCGCAGGGCGCGCGGGGCGACGAGCGTGACCACGGCCCAGAACGCACGCTCGCCGAAGCGCAGCGCGGCGATCGTGACGACAGCGGCGACCGAGTGCGCCACCCACATCCAGGCGGGCATGGCCGCGTGGGCAGAGGGGTGGATGCCGGCGCCCGACGTCATCGCGTGCATCCCCGCCATCGCGGGCACGACCGGGCCACCGCTCGACGGCGCGAACTCGCTGAACAGCGCGTGGAACAGGAACTGGCTGGCGACCACGGAGACGCTCAGGCGCGGCAGTGACAGCCTCCGGCCCGCCAGCGCGATGCAGGCGAGGGTGGCGAAGGCGGCGCAGAGGGCGATGCCTGCCAGGCCCGGCATCCCGCCGCCGGCGACGGCGTGTGAGCACAGCGCGACGAACAGCGAGACCGCGGCGGCGACCGTGCCGCGTGCCGCCCGTGCCGCCCGTGTCGTCATCCATCGCTCCTGTCCGCACCAGAAGTCTAAAGCGCCACGCTCAAGGCGCGCCGTAACGTATTTCGTCGCTGTGCGCGCTCTGTCACCGACTCGGGTTAGGCTCAATACACGTCTCACCGTCGAGACCGAAGTTGCAGCGACATTTTCCGGCGGGTGTTCAGGGAACACCGGGGGCCGAAACCAGGAGGAGGCCGAGCATGGCACGAATAGGCGAGAGCGCCGATCTGCTCAAGTGCTCCTTCTGTGGAAAGAGCCAGAAGCAGGTGCAGCAGCTGATCGCCGGTCCCGGCGTGTACATCTGCGACGAGTGCGTCGAGCTGTGCAACGAGATCATCGAGGAGCGTCTCGCCGAGGCGGGCGAAGAGACCTCGAGCGAATTCGAGCTCCCCAAGCCCCGCGAGATCTACAGCTTCCTCGAGGAGTACGTGATCGGCCAGGAGGCCGCCAAGAAGGCCCTCTCCGTGGCCGTCTACAACCACTACAAGCGCATCCGGGCCCGCAACACCCTCACCTCCGCCGACGCGGTCATCGACGACGTGGAGATCGCGAAGAGCAACATCCTGCTGATCGGCCCCACTGGCTGCGGCAAGACCTACCTCGCCCAGACGCTGGCGAAGCGCCTCAATGTGCCGTTCGCGGTCGCGGATGCCACGGCCCTCACCGAGGCCGGCTACGTGGGTGAAGACGTGGAGAACATCCTCCTCAAGCTCATCCAGGCCGCCGACTACGACGTGAAGCGCGCCGAGACGGGCATCATCTACATCGACGAGATCGACAAGATCGCCCGCAAGGCCGAGAACCCGTCGATCACCCGCGACGTGTCGGGCGAGGGCGTGCAGCAGGCGCTGCTCAAGATCCTCGAGGGCACCGTCGCATCCGTGCCGCCGCAGGGTGGCCGCAAGCACCCGCACCAGGAGTTCATCCAGGTGGACACCACGAACGTGCTGTTCTTCGTGGCCGGGGCCTTCGCCGGGCTCGAGGAGATCATCTCCTCCCGCGCGGGCAAGAAGGGCATCGGCTTCGGCGCCCCGCTGCACAGCAAGGGCGACGACGTGAACCTCTTCGGCGAGGTGCTGCCGGAGGACCTGCACAAGTTCGGCCTCATCCCCGAGTTCATCGGCCGCCTGCCCGTCGTCACCACGGTGACGCCCCTCGACCAGGTGGCGCTGATGGAGATCCTCACCAAGCCGAAGAACGCGCTGGTGCGCCAGTACCAGCGCATGTTCGAGCTGGACAACGTCATCCTCGAGTTCGAGCAGGACGCCCTCGAGGCGATCGCCGACCTCGCCGTGCTGCGCCAGACCGGCGCCCGCGGCCTCCGCTCCATCATGGAGGAGGTGCTCGGACCGATCATGTTCGAAGTGCCGTCGAGCGAGGAGATCGCCCGCGTGATCGTTACGCGCGCCGCGGTGCTCGAGAACGCCGCGCCCACGATCGTGCCTCACAAGGCCCTCCGCGAGGAGAAGTCGGCCTAATCGCCGCCTGCTGACGCCGGGTTCCGGCGCCTTCTGCCTGCGCGCCTTCCGCCGCGCGACCGCGCCCGCTGGAAGTCGACCTCGCCGTGCTGGAAATTCAGGAGTTTGGTCGCGGGCGAATTCTGTGGCGCCCTCTTCGCCAGGCACCCCGTGCGCGCCTCGCGACCGAACTCCTGAATTTCCGAAGGGGTATGTCGGCGGGGAGGGTTGACGGCGGCATCGAGTTACTTCTATTGTTTATTTAGTCCTGAACAAAGAGGTTCCCTTGGCCCTTCGCCCGCAAGCCCGCACCGACGTCAATCGCTCGGCGA
>JAODAU010000124.1 GCA_025463615.1 Microbacteriaceae bacterium
TGTGCGGGCCTGCGTAGCGTTGTACCCACGCACACGAAAGAAGGCGCCATCATGACCGAAGTGAAGTCAGTCCCCACCAGCTCGATCGACCCCGACGTGACCTCCGGGGTCGCCCAGTTCCTCGGCCCGGTCGTCATCGACCTCACCGCCCTCGCCGTCGACGGCAAGCAGGCGCACTGGCACGTGCGCGGCGCGAACTTCCAGGCCGTGCACGAGCTCCTCGACGAGGTCGTGGAGCACGCGCACGATTACGCCGACAAGGCCGCCGAGCGCGTCGTCGCCCTGGGCCTGCCGATCGACGCCCGCATCCAGACCGTCGGCGTGAAGGCCACCAACCCGACGCTCAGCGTCGGATTCCAGCACTCCGACGTGGTGATCGCCGAGGTCATCGCCTCGATCGACGCGACCATGGCCACCGTGCGCACCGCCGTCACCGAGCTCGCCGAGCTCGACCCGGTGAGCCAGGATGTCGCCATCGAGATCGCGCGCGGCCTCGAGAAGGACCGCTGGTTCCTCTTCGCCCACATCAGCGAGTAGCAGTCACAGGGCCTTCCAGGTCCACCGGCCCGCGAGCAGCGTGCCGTCGACGGGCATCGACCTGAGCTCGTCGGCGGTCGCGGCACGCGGGTCGACCTGTGTCACGACCAGGTCGGCAGGCTCCCCCACCGCGATGCGCGAGCGCGTGCTCGCGTCGAGCGCTTCATCGATCGTGACCGCCTGCTCCGGATGCCACGGCTCCAGCCCGTCCCGCGCGCGACCCACCGCCGCGGCCATCGTCACCCACGGGTCGAGGGGCGCGACCGGCGAATCGGAACCGAACAGCAGCCGCGCACCCGCGTCGAGCAGGCTGCGCAGCGCGAACGCCCGCCCCGTGCGCCCGGCCCAGTAGCGGTCGGCGACGTCGCGGTCGTCCATCGCGTGCTCCGGCTGCACGCTCGCCGCGACGCCGAGCGCGGCGAAGCGCGGGAGGTCGGCGTCGAGCAGCAGCTGCGCGTGCTCGATCCTCCCGCCGCGTCCCACCGCCTCGAACGCATCGAGCGCAAGGCGGTTGGCCTCGTCGCCGATCGCGTGCACGGCGGGCACCAGCCCGGCATCCGTCGCCCTGCGCATCTCGCCGATGAGCTCGTCGTTCGGCACCGTGAGGATGCCGCGGGCGCCCGGCCCGTGGAGCCCCAGGTAGTCGTGGGCGCAGTAGGCCGTGCGCGTGTTGAGCGAGCCGTCGGTGAGCACCTTCCACGGCCCGATGCGCAGCAGGCCGCCCTCGCCGATGCCGTCGCCGGTGCGCAGGCCGGCGGAGATGACGGTGTCGAGGTGCTCGGTGTACACGCCGGCATCCACCCGCAGCACGTCGAAGCCCGACGCCAGCCTGCGCGGCCAGTCGACGAGGTTGTCGGACATCTCGAAGTCCACGATGCCGACCACGCCACGTGATGCCGCCCTCGCCGCCGTGCCCGCGATCCACTCGTCGAGCACGGTCGTCGGCACATCTTGCAACGCGGCCATCACGGGGAACGCGTCGTCCTCGCGCAGGATTCCGGTGCGGTGGCCGGCCTGCCCGAAGCGCTCCAGCGCCGCCGAGTTGAGCCAGACGCAGTGCAGGTCGCCACTCACCAGCACGGCGGGCACGTCGCCCACGTGCCGGTCGAGCAGGGCGGCGCTCGGGATGTCGGCCCACAGCCCGTCGCGGAACCCGAAGCCCACGAGCGGCACTCCCCCGCCCGGTTGAGGTGATCGCGCGAGCGTCGCGGCCGCCTCCTCGGCGGATGCCGCGGCCGAGACATCCACCCTCCGCGCCGCCAGCGCGCTCTGCGCCAGGTGCACGTGCTCGTCCCAGAGACCGGGGATGACGTGCCTCCCCTCGAGGTCGAGCCCGGGCCGCTCCGTGCGGCCGACGGCGACGATGCGACCCTCCTCGATCGCGATGTCGGCGAGCTCGCCGCGCAGCCGCGCATTCCGCAGCACGAGGGTCATCGGTCGTGCGCCCTGCGCATCTCCCTGGCCAGCTCGGGTTGCGCGTAGTTGTCGCCGTGCTCGAGCTGCTCGATGATCGTGTCGACGACCTCGGGGCTCTTGGTCTGGCTGAGCTTGGCGCGGGCGTCGAAGCGCGTGACCCTCAGGCGGAACCCGGCCGTGCCGTGCACGATGCGGCGGGCGTACTCCTCGTTGTATTCGAGGCGCGCGGGCTCCGGCATCCGCAGTTCGAAGTAGTCGACCAGGTCGCCGAGCACGCGGTAGTTCTCGTCGTCGGAGAGGATCTCGGGCGTGCCGTAGAGGTGCGCGGTCACGTGGTTCCAGGTCGGCACGGCCGGCACGTCGCCGTACCAGCCGGGCGAGATGTAGCCGTGCGGACCCTGGATGATCACGAGCACCTCGTGCTTTCCCAGCTCGTGCAGCTGCTCGTCGGGGCGGCCCACGTGGCTCACGATCGAGATGCCCGGCTCGTTCTCCTCGAGCACCACCGGGTAGTGCGAGGCGACCAAACCGTTCGGGGTGTTCGACACGATGGTCGCCCACGGGTTCTCACGGATGAGGCGTCGAACCTCGTTCTCGTCCTCGAGCAGGTACGCCGGCGTGTGTCTCATCGCACCAGCTTGGCATCACGCCTGGTCGACCGGGCACCAGTAGAGCTTGCGGCCGCCGAGCTCCTCCATCAGGATGCTCGTGCCGCAGACCCTGCACGGCAGTCCGGTGCGGTGGTAGACCCAGTGGCGATCGTCGCGGCTGGCGAGCGCCTTGCGGTAGTCGTCGTCATCCAGGTCGTCCATGGTGAGCATCTGGCCGGTGAGCACGCCGACCGCCAGGAGGTGATCCCAGTCACGCCAGAGCGCACGCACCGTCTCCTCCGGCACCAGCTTGCCGGGGGTGAACGGGCTGAGACGGGCGCGGAACAGCAGCTCCGCGCGGTAGACGTTGCCGATGCCGCTGACGACGGCCTGGTCCATGAGCAGCAGGGCGATCGGGGTCGGCTTCTTCAGCACGGCGTCGACGAAGCGCTGCTCCGCCTCCGGTCCGTCATCGACCTGCGGGTCCGGCCCGAGCTTCGCGATCGCGGCGACGACCTCCTCGGCCGTGAGCACCTCGCACGCCGTCGGGCCACGCAGGTCGGCGACGGCGTTCTCCGTGAGGATGCGCACGCGCACGGCCCCGATTGGCTCGGGCGGGAAGACGTCGATCGGGTCTTCGAGCTTCTCCTGCTCCGACATCCGCAGTCGCGTGCGCCGCGGCGCCCCGATGCTGGAGAGAGACGCCTCGTTGTCGCTCGCCCGCGTGAGCTCGGGGTCGACGGTGCCCCGCATGTTGGTCTGGCCCATGCGGCCGCCGGCGGATGCCGTGGTCGCGTCGGCGGTGATGTCGCCCGCGAAGTCCCAGGCCCCGTACAGCCCCAGGTGCACCCGCAGCCACAGGTCGTTGTCGAACTCCAGGAACATCTGCTTGCCCACGGCCTTCGCCGAGACCATCGAGCGCCCGTCGATGCGGCGCGCACCGTCGGCGAAGCGACCCTGCGGCGACGTGATGGTGGCCGGGGTGTCGAGGAAGTGGAGCGCGAACTGCCGCGCGATCCGGTGGACGGAATGACCCTCGGGCACGACTAGTCGATCTCGTGGCCCGCGATGAGGCCGGTCTTCTCGTATTCGGCAAGCTGCGCGATGCGCCGAACGTGGCGTTCCTCGCCCGAGAACGGGGTCGCGATGAACGTGTCGATGAGCGACGTCGCCTCCTCGAGCGTGTGCTGGCGCGCGCCGATGGAGATGAGGTTCGCATCGTTGTGCTGGCGGGCCAGCTCTGCCGTCGACGTGTTCCAGACGAGCGCGGCGCGGGCGCCCAGCACCTTGTTCGCGGCGATCTGCTCGCCGTTGCCCGATCCGCCGAAGATCACGCCGAGCGTCTCGATGCCGGCCTGCTGGTCGCGCACCACGGCCCGCGCCGCATTGATGCAGAAGCTCGGGTAGTCGTCCACCGGGTCGAAGGTCTTCGGACCGTGGTCGACAACCTCGTGGCCCGCCGCGCGCAGGTGCTGCTGGAGGTGCTCGCTGAAGTCGAGGCCGGCGTGGTCGGTGGCGATGTGGATGCGCATGCCGACCAATTTACGGCACCCAGTACCCGACCCTGCAGAGCAGGACCGTCTCCGCATCGGCACCGGCGGGCGGGGTGATCTCGGGCGGGAAGACGCCCATCGCGCGCCACTCCTCGATGTGCGGCACGACCTCCTCGTTGAACCCGTCGACCACGTCGTCGGGCAGCGAGAAGTCGAGCCCGACCAGCTTGGCGATCGACCAGGCCTGGAACCCGCGGTACACCGCGAGGTGCACGAACCCGTCGGCGAGCGGCCAGTCGCCGTAGCTGAAGTGCACGACCTGCTTGGGGTCATGGTCGGCGAGCGCCGCCTCCGTTGCGAGGTCGTTGAACTCGTCGTAGTTGCCGATGGGGTCGTCGCCGAGCAGGTCGCCCGACCAGCGGTCGCCGACCTCCTCCGCCGTCCTGCCGGCGAGCACGTCGGGCACCCAGGCCTCGTCGTAGGCGTGCGCCGCGACGATGTCGCGCAGCGTCGGGTCGGCCTTGCGGCTCCAGTCGGCGGGCACCGTGAGGCTGAGCTGGTCGAGGTCGAGCATGTCGATCACGTCGCGCAGGGCGGCGTCGGACATGAGAAAGAGGTCACGTTGCTTCATGGGAGTGACGGTACCCGGGGCATCCGACATGCGCCGGTCACGAGTCGAACCCCAGCCCGGCCGCGTCGAGCGCGCGCAGGAACCCGTTGCGGCGGCCCTCGTTGTGGTCGGCGTCGTCCAGCGCCGCGCGCGTGGCCAGCACCGTCGCGTAGGCGGCCGGCTCGGGCGGGAACGGCAGGGGGATGTCGCGCACCATCTGCAGCTGCGTGCGCTCGGTGCGCTCCTCGTAGAGCTGGTCGAGCATCACCTGCGCGGCGAAGCGCGTCGCTGCGACGCCGAGCCCGGTGAAGCCCGCGGCGTAGGCCACCCGCCCCTGTCGGGCGAGCGAATAGAACGCGCAGAACCGGGTGCTCGTGTCGATCACGCCCGACCAGCGGTGCGAGAAGCGCACGCCCTCCAGCTGCGGGAACGTCGTGAAGAAGTGGCTCGCGAGCTTCTCGTGGCTGGCAGGGCGGTCGTCGTAGGCCTTCCGGATGCGGCCTCCGTAATGGTAGATCGCGTCGTAGCCGCCGAACAGGATGCGGTTGTCTGCGGTCAGCCGGTAATAGTGGAACTGGTTCGCCTCGTCGGCGATGCCCTGCCTGCCCTCCCAGCCGATCGAGGCGAGCTGGGCGGCGCTGAGCGGCTCTGTCATGAGCACATAGTCGTAGACCGGCAGCGTGTGCAGCCGGAAGCGCTTGAGCAGCGACGGGAACGCGTTGGTCGCGAGCGCCACGCGGTCGGCCCGCACGAATCCGCCGTCGAGCGAGAGGGTCACCGGGCTGTCGAGCAGCTCGGAGTCCATGCCGCGCACCGGCGAGTTCTCGAAGATCTCGACCCCGGCATCCGCGCAGGCCTTCGCGAGCCCGGCGGCGAGCTTGCCCGGGTGCACGAGCGCCGTCGCCCTGGTGCTCCAGAGGCCGGCGAGGTACGTGGGCGAGTTGACGAGGCCGCGGATGCCGTCGGCGTCGTAGAACAGCTCGGTCGCGCCATCCTGCGCCTCCCGCAGTGGGTCGACCTGGTACTCCTCGGTGGCGACGGCGAGGGAGCCGACCCGCTCGAAGTCACAGTCGATGCCGAGCTCGGCCACGATCGCCTCGATCTCGTCGAGGTTCTGCATGCCGAGGCGCTCGAGCTCGTCGTATTCCTCTGTGAAGCGGGTGCGGCCGTTGGACTCCCCGTGCGTGAGGGTCGACTCCACGAAACCGCCGTTGCGACCGGATGCCGCCCACCCCACGCGACGACCCTCGAGCACGACGACCCGCAGGGACGGGTCCCGCTGCTTGGCGATGAGCGCGGTCCACAGCCCTGTGTACCCGCCGCCGACGACCGCGAGGTCCACGAGGTCGGTGCCCGACCATGCGGGGAAGGTCGCTGCGCCGTGCCCCTCGAGCCAGAACGAGCCGAGCCGCGACCCCTCGAGCGACGCGGTGACCAAGCGCGGATCGGGTGCCGAGCGCTCGAAGACTGTTGAACCCATCCCCCGAATATACGGTCCGTGCCTGCGCGATCACAGGTTTGCCACAGATCGCCTCTGGCGCACGTCGGTGGGGAGGAGGAGACTTGAGCAAAGACGCTCCCCGGAGGTACACGATGTCGAAGCCCACGACCGAAACCCCGATGCTGATGCCCGTCCTCGGGCGCGGCAAGCACCGCACGCCCAAGAGCGGCGCGTGCTTCATGGAGTACGCCTCCTGGCTCGCCGGCGAACGCTGGAGCGACCACCCGGCGTGCACCCATCCCGCCGTCGCCGCCCTCGCCCGGCTCGTCAACGACTGCAGTTCGGATGCCCGGCGCAGCGAACTCGTCACGCTCGTGCCCTCGGTGATCGGGCTCGCGGGCGACGGCCGCCGCACCAGCATCAACGTCGCGGTGCGCGCGATGTCCGCCGCGATCCCGGTCGTGAGCTACGGACGCCAGCGTGCGCTGGCCGCCGGTGCGATGCGGCTCACCGCGCTCGTCGACTCGCGCGACGTGGTCGAGCAGGAGCTGCTCGCCGACGCCCTCGAGACCGTGCCGGATGCGGCCGTGTGGGCCGAGCACTTCACGGTCGACCTCGCCCCGATCGACCCGCGCATGATCGACCGCATGTGCGACGCCATCATCCGCACGTCGGTGATCGGAATCGCCGAGGCCTGCATCCCGGACCCGGACGATCGCCTGCACGCGCTCCTTGCCGAGACCATCGCCGAGCTCTCCTCCTCCACAGTCGTGGAAGAGGCACGGATGCCGGAGCCGCAGCCCGCCGCCTGACCCCGCCCAGCCGCCGCTGGGTAGACTCTGACGTTGAATCGAACAGCGTCGAAGGAGTCATGCATGCCCGGAGAGAACCTCACCAGGATCGAAGCGCAGGAGCGCAAGACGATCGTCTCGGTGTCGAATTACGACGTCACCCTGGACCTCACGAAGGGCGACGAGGTCTTCGGCAGCACGACCGTCGTCACATTCTCGGCGAAGGCCGGGGCATCCACGTTCATCGACGCGATCACGCGCACGGTGCACTCGGTGACGCTCAACGGCGTCGAGCTGAACCCGGAGAAGGTGAGCGACGGCGTCCGCATCCAGCTCGACGGACTCGCCGCCGAGAACGTGCTCACCGTCGTCGCCGACGCGGAGTACACCAACACGGGCGAGGGCCTGCACCGCTTCGTCGACCCGGTCGACCAGGAGGTCTACCTCTACACGCAGTTCGAGGTGCCCGACTCCCGCCGCGTCTTCGCGGTGTTCGAGCAGCCCGACGTGAAGGCCACCTTCACGTTCACGGTCACCGCGCCGACCGCCTGGGAGGTCGTGAGCAACTCCCCCACGCCCGAGCCCGAGAAGATCGACGGCTGGAACTCGACGTGGCGCTTCGAGCCGACGCCGATCCTCTCCAGTTATGTGACGGCGCTCATCGCCGGACCGTATGCCGTAGTGCGCGACGAGCTCACCTCGCGCGACGGCCGCGTCATCCCGCTCGGGATCTTCGCGCGCAAGTCGCTCAACCAGTACCTCGATGCGGACTACATCTTCGAGAAGACCCGCCAGGGCTTCGAGTACTACGAGGAGAAGTTCGACTACCCGTATCCCTTCACCAAGTACGACCAGCTCTTCGTGCCGGAGTTCAACGCGGGGGCGATGGAGAATGCGGGTGCGGTCACGTTCACCGAGACCTACGTGTTCCGGTCGAAGGTCACCGACGCGATCAAGGAGCGTCGCGTGGTCACCATCACGCACGAGCTCGCGCACATGTGGTTCGGCGACCTCGTGACCATGAAGTGGTGGAACGACCTTTGGCTCAACGAGTCGTTCGCCGAGTGGGCATCGACGATGGCCACGGCCAACGCCACCGAGTGGACCGAGGCCTGGACCACGTTCCAGGCGATGGAGAAGAGCTGGGCGTACCGTCAGGACCAGCTCCCGTCGACCCACCCCGTGGTCGCGACGATCAACGACCTCGAAGACGTGCAGGTCAACTTCGACGGCATCACCTACGCCAAGGGCGGGTCGGTGCTCAAGCAGCTCGTCGCGTGGGTGGGCGAGGACGCGTTCTTCGCGGGGGTCGCCGCGTACTTCAAGAAGCACGAGTACGCGAACACCGAGCTCGCCGACCTGCTCGCCGAGCTCGAGATCACGTCGGGCCGTTCGCTTGGCGAGTGGTCGAAGAAGTGGCTCGAGACTGCCGGTGTGAACACGCTGCGTCCCGAGATCGAGACGGATGACTCGGGCCGAATCACCTCGTTCGGCATCCGCCAGACCGCGCCCGCCGACTACCCGACGATCCGTCCCCACCGCCTGGCCGTGGGGTTCTACGACCTCATCGACGGCAAGCTCGTGCGCACGCACCGCGAGGAGCTGGATGTCGACGGCGAGCTCACCTCGGTGCCGGCCCTGGTCGACCGGCAGAAGCCGGCCCTTGTGCTGCTCAACGACGACGACCTGGCCTACGCCAAGATCCGCCTCGACCCGGAGTCCCTCGCGGTCGCCATCGAGCACCTCAAGGACATCGAGAACCCGCTCGCCCGCTCCATCGTGTGGGGCGCCGCCTGGGATGCCACCCGAGACGCCGAGAGCCCCGCCAGTGACTACGTGCGCCTGGTGCTCGGCAACATCGCGAGCGAGACCGAGTCGACCACGATCCGCACCACGCTCAGCCAGCTGGGTACCGTGGCGCGCCACTACGTCGCCCCCGAGAAGCGCGACGCCACGATCACCACCGTGGGCGACGCGCTCTGGCAGCTGACCCAGGATGCCGAGGCCGGCACCGACGCGCAGTTCCAGTTCGTGAAATTCTTCGCCAACATCGCGTCGACCGATGAGCACGCCGCGACCCTCGCGGGCCTGCGCGACGGCGGCATCACGCTGCCCGGGCTCGAGATCGACACCGACCTGTCGTGGGAGCTGCTCGAGGGCCTCGCGCTCGTCGGTGCCGCCACCGAAGCGGACGTGGATGCCGCACTCGCGGCCGACAACACGTCCAACGGGCAGCAGGCCGCGGCGCGCGCCCGCGCCACGTTCGCCACCCCGGAGGCGAAGCAGGCGGCGTTCGACTCGCTCGTCTCGAGCGACGAGCTGCCGAACGCGATCGTGCGCAACGTGACGCTCGGGTACCTGCACACCAACGACCCGTCGTCGCTGCAGTCGCTGATCTCGCCGTACTTCGCCGCGATCACCGACCTCTGGAACAGCCGCAGCTACAAGATCGCGGAGTACCTGGTGCTCGGGCTGTACCCGTCTCCCCTCGCGACCGACGAGCTCGTGCTGGCCACCAGGACCTGGCTCGACGCGAACCCCGAGATCCCGGCGCTGAGGCGACTGGTGTCCGAGAGCCTCGCGGGTGTGGAACGGGCCCTGGCGGCGCAGGCGAAAGACGCGGAGTAGCCCATGTCGACGGCACTCGCGCAGGCCGCCCTCGTGCTGCAGCAGCAGCCGTTCAGCAGGCTGCTCGGCGCGCGGCTCACCGCGTTCGGTGACGGTCGCGCCGTGATCGAGCTCGACCTGCGCGACGACCTGCGCCAGCAGAACGGCTACGCTCACGGCGGCGTGCTCGCCTACGCGGCCGACAATGCACTCACCTTCGCCGCGGGCACAGTGCTCGGCCCGTCCATCCTCACCACCGGTTTCACCATCGACTACCTGCGCCCCGCCACCGGTGTGCTACTGGTCGCCGAGGCGGAGGTCGTGGAGTCGACGCGCGGGCGGGCATCCGCCACCTG
>JAODAU010000126.1 GCA_025463615.1 Microbacteriaceae bacterium
TTCCCGCAGAAAGCGGGTTTCGCGTGACACCCTTACAGCTAGTCAGTGACCGCGAGAGGCGTTCAGTTATGCAGGACCTGAGAGTCATCGGAGTAGAGAACGGCGCACTCCTCGTCGCATCAGACGATGGTGAGCGCTACCGCATCGCCATCGACGAGGTATTGCAGTCGAAGCTCCGCCAAGCCATTCCCGACCCGGGCACCGGGCGCAAGCTCGCCCCGCGTGAGATCCAGGCGCACATCCGCTCCGGGATGTCCGCGGAGGACGTCGCGTCCATCACCGGCGTGCCCATCGACTACATCAAGCGCTTCGAGGGCCCGGTGATCGCCGAACGCGAGTTCGTGGTCACCTCCGCCCTCGCCGTCCCGGTGCACACCGCGGCCGACACCGGCCCGCTCAGCGGGGCGACCTTCGGCGCCGTGATCCGCGAGCGTCTCTACGACCTCGGCGCGATCAACGAGCGCTGGGCGAGCTGGAAGGAGATCGGCGGAGGCTGGATCGTGAAGCTCGCCTTCACCGCTGACGAGATCGACCACGACGCCCGCTGGGGCTTCGACCCCAAGAAGTCGGCGCTCGCACCCCTAAACAACGAGGCCATCACCCTGTCCCAGCAGGGCGAGCTCACCGGTGCCCTCATCCCCCGCCTCCGCGCGGTGGGCGACGAGGAACGCCTGCCCGACCAGTCCCGCTTCGACAGCGGCGCCTTCGCGGATGCCGACCTGCGCGAGCGGGCCGTCGCCTCCCTGCCCGAGGCGCTCCCCTACGGCCGCCTCAACGACGCGCCGCAGGGCGTGGCGGATGCCGCGATCAACCGCGCCCCCGCCGAGGACGAGGCCGAGTCGAACCAGACCGCCGACCTGCTCGAGGCACTCCGCCGCAGGCGCGGCGAACGCGAGGCCGCGAGCTTCGCCGAGGACGAGGCGATGGCGGCCCACCCGTCGACCGGCTCGATCCGGCTCATCGACGTGCCGTTCCGGGATGACGACAGCCCCGGCAACACCTCGCCGCAGCCCACCGCGCTCCCCCGCCCGGCCAAGAAGGGCCGCACGTCGATGCCGAGCTGGGACGACATCGTGTTCGGCGCGCGCTCCGAAGAGGACTAGCTCAGCCCTTCGCGAAGGCCCCGAACCGCAGCAGCGGGATGTCCGACTCCTCGGGCGACCACGAACCGTGCTGGCCGACCATGTGTCCGCCGCTCCTGCGCGAGTCGTAGTAGGCGACCGCTTTGCGCGCCGCCACGATGATGTCGCCGATGCGCGGCACGACGTCGGCCGCCACTGACGCGCCGAACCACCCCGACTCGATCGCCTCGCGGCGGTCGACGACCCAGGACCGGGCGCCCTCGGACGCGCGCCAGCTCTCGAGCAGGCGCTCGCGCACGGCATCCGAGGCGTCCGGCTCGATGTGCAGCTGCAGCGCCCGCGGCTCCCCCGCGACGTGCCGCACGCCGTCGATGAGCGCCGGCACGGTGTCGAAGAGCACGTGGGAGGTCTCGGGCACGTCGAGCATGCCGTGGTCCGCGGTGAGGAGCATGCCCTCGCGGCGGCCGAGTGTGGCGGCGAAGCGGGCGACCTCGACATCCAACTGCTCGAGGGCCGACGTCCACTCTTCGGACTGCCAGCCCTTGGCGTGCCCGGCCTGGTCGAGCTCGGGCACGTAGACGTAGACGAGCGCGCGCTCGTTCGTGTCGAGGATTCGCCGAGCCTCGTCGAAGCGGTCCCCGACGGTGATGCCCGAGCGATACTCCGCGCCGCGCAGCACCGCGTGCGTGAAGCCGGTGTCCCGGTAGCGCTCCATGCCGACCGCGAAGCTGGGCAGGCCGTCGGCGCGCGCCGTCTCGAACAGGGTGGGCACCCGCTGCCAGGTCGCGGGATCCAGCCGGTCGTCCCAGCCGCTGAGCTGGTTGACCACGCGGTCGTTGGCCGCATCGAACACGGTGTAGCCGACGAGCCCGTGGATGCCGGACGGCTCGCCCGTCGTAAGCGTTGCCAGCGCCGAGGCGGTCGTGGTGGGGAACCTCGACGCGATCGTTGTCGCCTTCGAGAGCAGCGGCGCGAGCGTGCGCGCGTGGCCCGAGCGCGCCGCGAGGCTCACGGCGCCGAGGCCGTCGACCACGAGCACGACGGCCGCATCCACCGGCGCGAGGCTCATCGGGTTGGCGGTGCCGGCCAGGGCCGCCAACGAGTTCGGCACGACATCCGCGAGGCTGAACCGGTGCGATTTCGTGGCCGGTAACATGGGGGCAATCCTATGGCTACCTCCGATCTTCCGACCTCAGAGACCCCCACCGGTTCCACTCCAGGAGAGCGCATCGACGAGGTCGATGTCTCCACCGAGATGGAGGGGTCGTTCCTCGAATACGCGTATTCGGTCATCTACTCCCGCGCCCTGCCGGACGCCCGTGACGGGCTCAAGCCGGTGCAGCGCCGCATCCTCTACCAGATGACCGAAATGGGCCTGCGGCCCGACCGCGGGCACGTGAAGTCCGCCCGCGTCACCGGCGAGGTGATGGGCAAGCTGCACCCGCACGGCGACGCGTCGATCTATGACGCCATGGTGCGCCTGGCGCAGCCGTTCATCATGCGGGTGCCGCTCATCGACGGCCACGGCAACTTCGGCACGCTGGATGACGGACCGGCGGCCGCGCGCTACACCGAGGCGCGCCTCGCGCCCGCCGCGATGGCGATGACCGAGGACCTCGACGAGGACGTCGTCGACTTCGTGCCCAACTATGACAACCAGCTGCAGCAGCCCGAGGTGCTCCCCTCGGCGTTCCCCAACCTGCTGGTCAACGGCGCATCCGGCATCGCGGTGGGCATGGCCACGAACATGGCGCCGCACAACCTCATCGAGGTCGTGGGCGCCGCGCGCCACCTGATCGACAACCCGAACGCCAGCCTCGACGACCTGATGGCGTATGTGCCGGGCCCAGACCTGCCCACGGGCGGCACGATCATCGGCCTCGCCGGCATCCGCGACGCGTACGAGACCGGCCGCGGCGCCTTCAAGACGCGCGCTCGGGTCTCGGTCGAGGCGATCACCGCCCGCAAGACCGGCCTCGTGATCACCGAGCTGCCGTTCATGGTCGGCGCCGAGAAGGTGATCGAGAAGATCAAGGACGGGGTCAACTCCAAGAAGCTCAACGGCATCTCCGATGTGACCGACCTCACCGACCGCAACCACGGCACGCGGCTCGTGGTAGGCATCAAGACCGGCTTCAGCCCGGATGCCGTGCTCGAGCAGCTCTACCGCCACACGCCCCTCGAGGACAGCTTCAACATCAACAACGTGGCGCTGGTAGACGGCGGGCCCCGCACGCTCGGCCTCAAGGAGCTGCTGCAGGTCTACATCGACCACCGCATCTCGGTGGTCACGCGGCGCAGCCGCTACCGGCTCGCGCGCAAGAACGAGCGGCTGCACCTGGTCGAGGGGCTGCTCATCGCGATCCTCGACATCGACGAGGTGATCCAGGTCATCCGCACCAGCGACGACTCGGAGCAGGCGCGCACGCGGCTCATCGACGTGTTCGACCTCTCGCAGCTGCAGGCCGAGTACATCCTCGAGCTGCGCCTGCGTCGGCTCACGCGGTTCTCGCGGATCGAGTTGGAGACCGAGCGTGACGAGCTGCGCGCGGCGATCGCCGAGCTCGAGGCCCTGCTCGCGGTGCCGCACCGCGTGCGCGCCCTCGTCTCCGACGAGCTGGAGCAGGTCGCCGAGAAGTTCGGCACCCCGCGCCGCACCCTGCTCACCGAGGCGCGCCCGAGCGTGGCGACCACGTCATCCCGTTCCGCAGCGCCCGTGCTGGAGATCGCCGACACGCCCACCCGCGTGCTGCTCTCGACCACCGGGCGCGCCATCCGCGTCGACCTCGCCGGCGACCTGGATGCCCCGGCGCGCGTCGTGCGCCGCAGCAAGCACGACGCGATCCTCTCGTCGCTCGTCACGACGAGCCGCAGCGAGATCGGCGCCGTCACCAACCTCGGCCGACTGGTGAAGTTCTCGCCCGTCGACCTGCCGGTCGTTCCGGAGAACTCGATCCAGCTCGCCGCGGGCGTGCGAATCGCCGACTACGTGGCCATCGACGCCAAGCGCGAGCGGGTGGTCGCCCTCGTCTCCCTCGCGGCCGACGCGCCCATCGCCATCGGCACGCGACAGGGCGTGGTGAAGCGCCTGGCGCCCGGCGACTACCCCAACCGCCCCGAGTTCGAGGTCATCGCCCTCAAGCCCGGGGACGAGGTCGTGGGCGCGCGCCAGGGCGCCGACACCGACGACCTGCTGTTCGTGACGTCGGACGCGCAGCTGCTGCACTTCCCGGCATCCGCCGTGCGGCCGCAGGGCCGCTCCGCCGCGGGCATGGCGGGCATCTCGCTGTCGGCCCGGGCATCCGTCGTATTCTTCGGCTCGGTCGCGCCGGACGAGGATGCCGTGGTCGCCACGGTCTCGTCGTCGAGCTCCGCGATCGCCGGCGTCGACTTCGGCCGTGCCAAGGTGTCCCGGCTCGCGGAGTTCCCCGCGAAGGGGCGCGCCACCGGCGGCGTGCGCGCCCACGCTTTCCTCAAGGGCGAGGACATGCTCGCCCTCGCCTGGGCGGGGACCGGCCCGGCGCTGGCCGTCGGCACCGACGGCGCCGTCAGGACTCTGCCGGATGCCGGCGCGAAGCGCGACGCCTCCGGCACCCTGCTCGAGGGCGTGGTCGGCTCGATCGGCGAGGCCGTCTAGCCGATCGCGAAGCGGCCGTCGACGCAGCCAGCCGGCCGTACCTCGGTGACCCAGGCCGGAAGGATCGGCCCGTAGACGTGCGGGAACACGCGGCCGTCGCCGATGTCCTCCCAGCGGAGGTCGGTCACCCGCGACTCGTCGATCGACAGCACGACCAGCGGCTCGGGGTCGTCGGCGTAGAACGCCTCGGCGACGCCGCGCAGCTGTTCGGCGGTCGAGGCGTGGATGAACCCGACCTCCGCGAGGGTGACGCCGCGGCTCGACGTGAGGTACTCGCCGGCCCGCCGGGCGGCATCCCACTCGCTCGCGTGGGCCAGGTGGTAGATCGTCATGGCCCGACCCTAGCGCGACGCCCCCGGCCGCTACGATGCCGGGGTGACCGCCACCCCCGCACTCCAGCGCCGGCTCGGGCCGGTCGACGCCACGGTGATCGGTCTCGGCTCGATGGTCGGCGCCGGGGTCTTCGCTGCCTTCACGCCGGCGGCGAGGGCGGCCGGATCGGGCCTGCTCGTCGGCCTCGTCATCGCGGCCGTGGTCGCGTTCTGCAACGCCACCTCCTCGGCGCAGCTGGCCGCGGTGTACCCGCGCTCCGGCGGCACCTACGTCTACGGGCGCGAGCGCCTCGGGCCGTGGTGGGGATTCGTGGCCGGCTGGTCGTTCGTGATCGGCAAGATCGCGAGCTCGGCGGCCATGGCGCTGACCTTCGCGGCGTACGCGGTGCCCGCGCCGGCCGAGCGGCCGGTCGCCGCGGCCGCCGTCGTCGCCCTGGTGACCGTCAACGTGCTCGGCGTCACGCGCACGGCGCTGCTCACCCGGGTGATCGTCGTCGTGGTGCTCGCCTGCCTCGCGGCCGGGATCGTGGCGGCCTGGGGAGGTGCCGAGCCGCACGGGATCGGCGGCCAGCTGCTCTCACACGGCGTCTACGGCATCCTGCAGTCGGGCGGCCTGCTCTTCTTCGCCTTCGCCGGCTACGCGCGCATCGCGACGCTCGGCGAGGAGGTCAAGGATCCGGCGCGCACGATCCCGCGGGCGATCGTGGTCGCCCTCGCGTTGACCGTGGTGATCTACGGCGTGGTCGCCGTGACGATCCTCGTCGCGCTCGGTCCGGGCGGGGTCGCCGCCAACGCGGACCCCCTCGCGGTGGCCGCCGCACGGAGCGGGTGGCCGTGGATCGGACCGGTTGTGCGGATCGGGGCATCCGCCGCCAGCCTCGGGGCCCTGCTCGGCCTCATCGCGGGGATCGGACGCACCTCGCTCGCGATGGCGCGCGAGGGCGACCTGCCGCGCCCACTGGCGCGGGTCGGCCGCCGATTCGGCACACCATGGGTCGCCGAGCTCGCGGTCGGCGCGGTGGTGCTCGCGCTGGTGCTCACCCTCGACCTGCGGAACGCGATCGGCTTCTCGTCGTTCGGCGTGCTGCTCTACTACTTCGTCGCCAACCTCGCGGCGCTCACGCAACCCGCGACCGATCGCAGGTACCCGCGGTGGCTGCAGGTGCTCGGGCTGGTCGGCTGCGCGGTGCTCTCTGTGACCCTGCCGTGGCAGGCGGTCGTGGCCGGGGCGGCGGTCGTGCTGGTGGGCGTCGCCCTGCGGGCGATCACACGTGCGGCACGAACTCCTGCCACGCCAGGCGCTTCTCCCGGCGCGGATCCGTCTCCACGCGATCGACCTCGTCGATGATCAGGGTGTTGCGCTTGCGGATCGTATAGGTGGGCCAGCCGGGGTCGACCGTGCCGTTGTGCGCGAAGCGGATCCAGTTCGTGCGCATGCGCCGCGCCGTCGCGGTGAACGCGCGGTAGCCGCCCAGGATGCCGACGGCCCGGCCGAACAGGCCCTTCGCGCGGTCGAAGACGGCGAACAGCTCGATGCCGTGCGTGGCATCCAGCCCCATCACGCGCAGCAGACGTGGGGCGAGGTCGAAGCGGTAGAAGTGCACCGGCGCGAAGTCGGCGTGGCGCTCGGCGACCCGGATGGACGGGTACCAGAACGAATAGTCGCCCGCGAAGTCGGCGGCCGGTCGCCGTGCCGGGAGTCCCGGGTACTGCGCCTTGAGCCGCTTGCGCGCCTTCTTCTTCGTCTTGGCGAAGATCGCGCGGATGCGCAGCGGGGTCGAGGCGAGGATGTCGAGGCGCCCGGTGAACAGCGAGCCCTCGCGGTCGTTCGTGCCGATGATCAGGGGAACGCGGGCAGCGTGGCCGTTGTCGAAAGCGTCGATCGGGCGCTCCGGCAGGAAGTCCTCGTCGATGACGGGGCAGAGGCTGATGGTGCCGGGCACACGGTCGGGGGTGAGCCGCTGCATCCGCGTGCAGGCCGTGACCAGTGCCTCGGGATCTGCAGTCGCGAGCAGCAGCGCCGCGTCGTCGGGCGACGTGCTGTCGGTGCTCGAGTCTTCGACTATCTCGCTGATCAGCTCCACGTAGTCCTGCGCCCACACCTTGGTGAGGTCCTTGTGGTACACGGCGTCGGGCGGCGAGCTCTGCGCGATCGCCCGGGCGAACAGGCCG
>JAODAU010000159.1 GCA_025463615.1 Microbacteriaceae bacterium
AGAGCAACGGCTCGATCAACACGATCGCCGGTCCCCAGGCACCACTGGTCTGCGCGGGCAACGCCCTCCCGACCGCGATGCTCCGCGCCAGCGGTGTGAGCGTGCACAACGGCTCGCTCTCGCTGCGCAGCTGGGACAACGCGCCGACTCTCACGCTGATGCGGGCCAACGACAAGGTGGCCCGATCCGTCACCTTCCCGATCGGGTACTGGGCCGAGGAGGCCACACCGGATGCCCCGTTCCTGGCCATCCGCGCGAACGGCACCTACAGCGGCAGCAACGGCTGCAACACCCTGATCGGCACCTGGGTCTCGCGCGGCTCGAACGCGGTGCGGCTGGTGCGCGGCGGGTCGACGTTGAAGGCCTGCGACGACACGGACACCTGGCTGGAGAAGGCCGTGCTCGGCACGGCGAACGGCGGCACGCTCACGCTCCGCGACCAGGGCGGCGTCGTGATCGGCCACCTCTCCTCGCTCGACCACAGCCAGGGATAGCCCATGGCCGAGTCGGCGGAGCGCACCGCGGCCGTTTCGACCGGGCACCTGCCCGAGCCGGCCCGCGTCGACGAGCTGCTGCTGCGGGCGCACGAGCGCTACCGCGACCTCGACGACGGTGTGGTGGCCGACTACATCCCGGTGCTCGGGCGGGCCGATCCGAAACTGTTCGGGCTGGCCGTGGCGGAGGTGAACGGCGCCACGCACGACGCGGGGGACTCGTGGCATCCGTTCTCCATCCAGTCGATCTCGAAGGCCTTCGTGTTCGCGCTGGTGCTGCAGCGCATCGGGCCGGATGCCGCCATGCAGCGCATCGGCGTCAACAACACCGGCCTGCCCTTCAACTCGGTGATGGCGGTGGAGCTCAACGCGGGCAACCCGATGAACCCGATGGTGAACGCCGGCGCTCTCGTCACGACCAGCCTCGTGCCGGGCGGCACCGAGGAGGCGAAGTGGGAGTTCGTGCGGGAGGGTCTGGCGGCGTTCGCCGGGCATCCGCTCGAACTCGACGTGGAGGTCTACGAGTCGGAGGCGGCCACCAACCAGCGCAACCAGGGCATCGCCCGGCTGCTCGAGAGCTACGGCCGCATCGAGTTCGACCCGCTGCAGGTCACCGACGTCTACACGCGCCAGTGCTCGCTGCTGGTCACCGCGCACGACCTCGCGCTCATGGGCGCGACCCTCGCCGACGGCGGCGTCAACCCGGTGACCGGGCAGCGCGTCGTCGACCCGGATGTCTGCCGCCAGACCCTCGCGACCATGGCGTCGTCCGGGCTCTACGAGCACTCCGGCGACTGGCTGTTCGAGATCGGCATGCCCGGCAAGAGCGGCGTCGCCGGCGGCATCGTCACCATCGCCCCCGGCAAGGGTGTGCTCGGCACGTTCTCCCCGCCGCTGGATGCCGCGGGCAACAGCGTGCGCGGAAAGCGCGCCACCCGCTACCTCTCCGGGGCCCTCGGCATGAACCTCTTCGCGTCCCGACCGGAACGCCCACCCCTCTAGAAAAGAGCACGATCATGACAACACAGGTCACCTCACCCGCTACGGCGGTGAAGGCATCGTGGGCGCCGATGGTGGCGCTCGCGCTCGCGCAGGTGCTGATGTCGTTCAACGTGGCGTCGCTGCCGGTCTCGCTCGGCGGCATGGTCGCGGACTTCGGCGTGCCGCCCACCGCGGTGAGCACCGGCATCGTCACCTACGGCCTCGTCGTGGCCGCGCTGGTGATGACCGGCGCGAAGCTCGGCCAGAAGTTCGGCTGGGTGCTGGTCTTCCGCATCGTGATCGTCATCTTCGGCATCGCGATGGCGCTCATGACGTTCGCGCCGAACGTGGGGGTGATGATCACCGCGCAGGCGCTCGCGGGCGGCTCGGCGGCGATCATCGTGCCGTCGCTCGTCGCGCTGATCGCCGAGAACTACCACGGTGACCAGCAGGCGACCGCGGTCGGGTCGCTGGGGTCGGCGCGGGCGGCATCCGGGGTGAGCGCGTTCCTCATCGGCGGCATCCTGGGCACATTCATCGGGTGGCGGCCGGTGTTCGCCATCCTCATCGGGTTCGCGGTGATCGTGTTCATCCTGAGCTTCCGGCTCAAGGCCGCGCCCGGCAACGGTGCGGTCAAGATCGACATCGTGGGCGCCGCGCTCATCGGCCTCGGCGTGGTGAGCCTGACCCTCGGGTTCAACAACCTCAACTCGTGGGGCGTCGTGTTCGCGGAGCCGAGCGCGCCGTTCGAGATCTTCGGACTCTCGCCGGCGCCGCTGCTCGTGGCGATCGGCGTCATCCTCGGCCAGGGCTTCTTCGTCTGGACCCGGCGGCGCACGCGGCGCGAGAAGACCCCGCTGATCAGCCTCACCGTGGTCGGCTCGAAGCGGGAGCGGGCCGCGGTATACGCGCTGTTCCTGATCGTGGGGCTGGAGGCATCCCTCAACTTCACGATCCCGCTCTACATCCAGATCGTGCAGGGGCGCACCCCGCTGGCGACGTCGATCGCGATGCTGCCGTTCAACCTCACGGTGTTCTTCTCGGCGCTCGTGGTGATCAGGTTCTACAAGCGGTTCTCGACGCGCACGATCGCGCGGTTCGCGTTCATCCTCACCACCGTGGCACTGCTCTGGCTCTCGCTGGTGGTCACGAACAACTGGGAGACCTTCCCCACGATCATCGGGCTGTTCGTGTTCGGCGTGGGCCAGGGTGCGCTCGTGACGCTGCTGTTCAACGTACTGGTCACGTCGTCGCCGAAGGAGCTGGCGGGGGATGTCGGATCCCTGCGCGGCACCACCCAGAACCTCGCGTCGGCCGTGGGTACGGCCCTCGCCGGCGCGATGCTGGTGACCCTGCTGGGCCTCGGGTTCGGCCAGGCGCTGGGCAACGCCCACGGCATCCCGGATTCGCTGCGCGACGAGGCGGGGCTGAACAGCGTGAACTTCGTGAGCAATGCGGCGCTCAAGTCGACGCTCGAGAAGACGTCGGCGACGCCCGCGCAGGTCGCCCAGCTGGTGTCGATCAACGCGGATTCCCGGCTGCGCGCCCTGCAGATCGGCCTGCTGGTGCTCGCGGGCGTGAGTGCCATCGGCATCCTGCCGGTCAGCCGCCTGCCGCGCTACCGCCCGGGCGAGATCCCCGAGCTGCACGGCGCCCCCGAGCGCGTCGCCCACAACGACGACGAAGACATCTAGACAGCAACGCGAGGGGCCTTAGATTGTCGTGCTGAGCGCACTTTTGGCGACAATCTAAGGCCCTTCGCGTTGGTCAGTCGCGGGACATGGCCGCCGCGTAGTGGGCCTCGACGTCGGTGTATACGTCATCCGCGATGTCGAAGACGACGCGCTGGATCTCGCCGTTCGTGAACTCGAACGCCGAGCCTGCGTACTCGCTCGAGACCGAGTCGCCGCTGTCGTAGCCGATGCACAGCCCCTCGCCGCAGAGCGAGAAGTGGCCGAGCACCGTGCGGATCTCCTGCTCGCCGACCTGCTGGTCGTCGACGTAGAGCTTCAGCGGCCCCACGCCCTCGCGGTACGGCCCCATGTGGTCCTTCGTGAACTCCACGCCGAGGATGTGGCGGCCGGAGCTCGGCACCGGCGCCGAGATGTGGTCCTCCGGCGGTATCCCCAGGAAGTTGTACGCGTAGGTCACCTGCCCGTCCTTGATGAACAGCGAATGGCCGCCGAACCGCGACCCGGCCGCGAAGATCACGCCCTCGGTGTCGGGCGTGAGGTCGACCTCGGCCAGCACCTTGTACGAGACGCCGTGCACGTTCGCCGCCGAGCGCTCCGGGATCTCCGAGGTGCCGGGATAGTAGACGTATTGCCCGCTCTCGGGCACGGGCACCTTGAACTCCATGCCGATGAACGTCTCGAAGTCCTTCGGGTTGCCGATGATCTGCAGGTCGTTGAGGGGCAGCACCTTGTTGGCCTCCGCCTCGGCGAACCACAGGTCGACGAGCTCCTTCACCTTGTCCGGGTTCTCGTCCGAGAGGTCGTGCGCCTCCGCGCGGTCGACGTCGGTGTGGAACAGCTGCCACTTGTCCTTCTCGAAGCCGCTGATCCCGCTCACCGGGCCGTGCTCGGTCACCACCTTCCAGCCCTCGTGCCAGAGACCGCGGTTGCCGAGCATCTCGAAGTACTGCGTGTGCTTCTCGGTGGGGGCATCCGCGGAGTCGAAGCTGTACCGCATCGACACCCCGGCGAGCGGGGTCTGCTCGACCCCGTTGTACTCGGTGGGCATCGTCACGCCGCAGGCGTCGAGGATGGTCGGCACGATGTCCGTGGAGTGGTGGTACTGGTCGCGCACCTCGCCCTTCGCGGCGATGCCGGCCGGCCAGTGGATGACGAGCGGATCGCAGACACCGCCCTGGTACACGTAGCGTTTGAACATGCGGTACGGCGTGGAGAACGCCGCCGCCCACCCGGTGGGGTAGTGGTTGTAGGTGTCGGGGCTGCCGAGCTGGTCGACCATGCTGAGGTTCTGGGCCTCGTCATCCGGGTAGCCGCCGAAGATCTTGCCCTCGTTGACCGAGCCGTTGG
The DNA here is from genome assembly GCA_025463615.1 of Microbacteriaceae bacterium. The sequence goes on from JAODAU010000159.1 coordinate 4,517, forward strand.
GGCTGCCCTCGCCGGACGCCCCGTTGTCGGCGCAGTACATGATGATGGTGTTCTCCAGCTGGCCCGACTCCTCGAGGTAGTCCACGATGCGGCCCACCTGCGCGTCGGTGTACTCCGAGAACCCGGCGTAGACCTCGGCCATGCGGCTGAACATCGCCTTCTCCTCGGCCGACAGCTCGTCCCACGGGCGCACCCGGTCGGTCTCCGAGAAGGTACCGTCGGGCATCGGATTGATCTCGGTGAGCTCCGTGCCGGCCGGCAGGATGCCCCGCTCGATCATGCGCGGAAGCACCCACTCCCGGTACGCCTCGTACCCGTCGTCGAACATGCCCTTGTACTTCTCGATGTACTCCTTGGGCGCGTGGTGCGGCGCGTGGTTGGCACCCGGGCAGAACCAGAGGTACCAGGGCTTGTCGGGCTCGGTCTGCTTGGAGTCGCGGATCATCTTGAGCGCCTGGTCGGCGAGGTCCTTCGACAGGTGATACCCGTCCTCGGGCAGGTACGGCTGGTCGATGTAGTGGTTGTCCTCGGCCAGCGACGGGAACCAGTTGTTGGTCTCGCCGCCGATGAAGCCGTAGAAGCGGTCGTAGCCCTGCGCGAGCGGCCAATTCTTCTTCGACGCCCCCGCCGTCCACTCGTCGATCGGCACGTTGTGGTTCTTGCCGACCCAGTAGGTCGACCAGCCGGCATCCCGCAGGATGTTCGCCATCGTGGCGTTCTCCGGCGGGATGTGGGAGTTGTACCCGGGGAACCCGGTCGACGACTCCGAGATGGTGGCGAACCCGTTGGAGTGGTGGTTGCGCCCGGTGAGGAACGTCGACCGCGTCGGCGAGCACAGCGCCGTCGTGTGCCACTGCGTGTAGGTGAGCCCGTTCGCGGCGAGCCGGTCCATCGTGGGCATGTTGATGCGGCCGCCGTAGGGCGACCAGGCGGCCTGCCCGGTGTCGTCGTAGAGCACGACGAGCACGTTGGGGGCGCCCTTCGGCGCCGTAGGTGGGATGAACGCGTCCCAGTCGGAGACCGAGTCCCGCACGTCGAGCTTGATCGTGCCGGTGAATTTCTTCGCCATTGTCGTCGTCCTTGTCTGCTCTCGCCCGCCGGTTGCCGGCCCGCAGGTCTACCCTCCGATGCCGCCCGGGCCGACCCTTCGCACGAAGCGGGTGAACGGCGGGAGGCCGCGGGCTCACCTTGCCGGGGTGATCCGACGCGCCCGCCGGCGGCGCAGGATGGTCGCCGTGCCCAGGACCCGCAGACCCGCCGGATCGGCGATCGGCGTCTTTTCCACGGGGGATGACGCCGTGCCCGCGCTCGACCTGCTGCGGGTCGCTGGCTTCCCGGGCGACGAGGTCGCGGTGCTCGGCAAGGGCGTGCGCCGCACCAACCAGACGCAGGGCTGGATCGCGTCGGGGCCGGATGCCGGGCCGTTCGGCGACTGGGGCGCGCTCTGGCGGGCGCTGGCCGGCTGGCTCGATCCGGGCTTCGCCTGGCTGCCCGGCATCGGCTGGGTGACGGCGGCCGGATGGCTCACCCGCACCCTCGCCGCCGGTGCGACCCTTGCCGCGCTCGCCGACCTCGCGGTGCCGCAGGGCGAGCTGGTCGCGTACGTCGGTGACGTGAAGGCGGACCGCTACCTCGTCATCGTTCGCGGGGACGCGGCATCCGTCGCCCGGGCGCGCGCCATGCTCGAGAGCGCGGCACCGATTCGCGTGAGCGTCTGGCCACCGGCCGCAGGGCCGGCGTCAGAGAAGGCCGAAGCGCTCGGCCTTCGCGATGGCCTGGCGTCGTGACGAGACCCCGAGCTTGCGGTAGATGCCGCGCATGTGCGTCTTCACCGTGTTCACCGAGAGCAGCAGGTCGTGCGCGATCTCGTCCACCGTTCGCAGCGTTCGCAGTTCGCCGAGGATCTGCCGTTCGCGGTAGGTGAGCTCGCCCGAGTCGAGGGCGCCGCCGCCGCCGACGTCCTCGGCGAGGAGGGATTTAGCGACGTGCTCGTGCGGGCCGAAGCGACCCGATCCGGCCGCCAGGATCTGGGCGACGGCGCGCATGCCGACCCGCCCGACCTCGTAATAGGCGCCGGTCTCGTCCGCGCGCTCGAGCGCGCGATAGATGGACGAGTGGGCGCGGTACGGGTTGTTCGCGCGGGACTCGAGCACGGCATCCATCGACCATGCCACGATCTCGGAGATCGGCACCGCGCCGGCGTGCTCCTCGCCCATGAGCGGCCCGAGCACCGTTCGCGCGGAGTCGTGGCGCCCGATGCTGATGAGGTAGAGGCAGTACGCGACCTGCCAGTCGAAGCGTTCGCCGAGCATCTGCCGCCCGGTGTTGAGCAGTCGTTCGCTCCAGCGCCGCTCGTTGAGGTGGGTCGCCATTCGCAGGCCGGAGAACAGCGACGCGACGATGGACGTGTGGGATGCCCCGCGCAGGTACGGCGGCGGCCAGGCGGTAACGAACTCCTGCGCCACCCTCCTCTTCTGGTCGAGCACCTCGAACCACGCGTCGTTGTAGGCGTGCTGCACCTGCAGGCGGACCATGTCCTCGGGCTGCTTGGCGGCGAGCTCGAGCGCGGCCGTGGCGTGTTCGCGCGCCGCCGCGGTGTCGAGCAGCTCGAGCGAGGCCCAGCTCGCGAACGAGTGCGCGATCGCCCTCGACGCGTTCTGGTTCTGCGTGGTCGACTGGGTCGCGCGCAGCAGCGCCTCATCCGAGCGCGCGAGCGTCGTGCGGAAGTCGCAGGCGTTCGCCGCGGCGCCGGCGAGCCCGACCGTGCCGAGCACGATGTTCGACAGGTCCTCCTCGTTCTCGGCCGCGGCGAGGGCGGCGCTGAGGTCGCTGTTCGCCTCCGCCTCGTCGCCCACGCGAACGGCCTCGAGGCCGCGGGTGAGCCGGATCGCGAG
>JAODAU010000174.1 GCA_025463615.1 Microbacteriaceae bacterium
TCGCCGACGGCGCCGTGGCCGCCGCCGAGGCGCAGCGGACCGCGGCCGAGACCGTCGTCGACGCGGCGACCGAGGCGGTCATCGAGGCCAACCGCGTCGCCTCGGCCGACTCCGAGGCGGTCGCCGCCGCGCGCCGGAGCCTGGACGAGGGCCGCCGCGTGACCGCGCGCCTGCGCGAGCAGCGCCGCGAGCTGCGCGTCCGCCAGGAGGTCGCCGACGCGCTCGGCGCCTACCGCGAGGAGGCCTCGCGCGCCGCGCGCCCGACGCTCGAGCACGAGACCGCGCTGCTGCTCGGGCAGACCACCCGCGGCCGCTACGGCGCCGTCGCGCTGACCGACGACTACCACCTGGAGATCGTCGACGACGGCGCCCTGCGCCCGCTGCGCCGCTTCTCGGGCGGCGAGCAGGACCTCGCGGGGCTCTGCCTGCGCCTCGCGCTCTCGCGCACCCTCGCCCGCCAGCGCGGTGCCGAGACCGGCTTCATCCTCCTCGACGAGGTGCTCGGCAGCCAGGACCTCGACCGCCGCCGCGCGCTGCTCGAGCAGCTGCACGCGATCGCCGACTCCGAGTTCCGCCAGGTGCTCGTGATCTCCCACACCGACGACATCGTCCAGCACTGCGACCTGACGATCGACGTCACCCGCTCGACCGAGGGCCTCAGCACCGCGACGGGCCCCCATCGCTGACCCCCTGCTGCCGCCGGTTGCCTCCCGATAGAGACCGCTTCCCGCTCACACCGTTCGCAAGGCCACGGTCGGCGGCATGCGAGACGCTCGGACGGCCGGCATCAGGCCGGCGAACGCGCCGATCAGGATGGCCGCGGCGATGCCGCCCGACCAGGCTTCGACGGGGATGACGACGGCCCAGTGCTTCGTGCTCGCGTACACGGCCGTCGCCGCGACGCCGGCGAGCACGCCGACGATGCCGCCGAGGACGGCGAGCAGGATCGACTCGGCGAGGAACTGCGTCCGGATCTGGCTCTTCGTCGCGCCGAGGGCGCGACGAAGGCCGATCTCCGAGCGGCGTTCCAGCACCGAGATGATCATGATGTTGGCCACGCCGACGGCGCCCACGATCAGGGCCACGATCCCGAGCCCGAGGAAGAGGCTGTCGAAGGCTCCGGCCGCGGCGGCGCGGGCGGTGAGCACGTCGGAGGGCTGGCTGACGTTGACCTCGTTGGGGGCCTCGGGGTTGGCGGTGGGCGCGAGCAGCGACTGCACCGCGGCCTCGTGGCCGGTGGCGGCGCGCACGTAGATCGTGCTCGGTGGGCCGGCCTGCGTCTCACCGCGGGCGATGCTGACGTAGCCGAGGTGCTTCTCGGCGGCGGGGTAGCCGACGAGGGCGCTGGTGTCGATGTCGGTGGCCAGCGGCGAGGGCTCCAGGATGCCCGCGACGTTGAACCATTGGCCTCCCAGCCAGACTCGTTGATCGGGGTGGACGCGGTCGATGCCCAACCGCGTCGCGGCGACCGCCCCGAGCACGGCGACCGGCTCGCGAGCGGTGCCCGGGTTGAGCCAGCGGCCGCGGGCGACGCCGGTGCCGAGCACGGCCAGCAGGTTCAGGCTGGTGGCCCGCACCTGCAGGCCACCGGTGTTGCCCGCCGGGATCAGCGAGCTGCGGTAGACCTTCTCGCGCTTCATCAGGCCGGTGTGCGCCAGCACCTGGACGTGGTCCAGCAGCGTGATCCGCCCAGGCGCCTGCACCGGCAGCTCGGCGTCCTGCCCGGTGATGCTCTGCCCGGCCTCGACGGTCAGCAGGTTCGTGCCGAGCCGGTCGATCTCCGCCAGCAGCCCGGCCTGCGACGAGGCGGACAGCCCGAGGATCGCCACGATCGCCGCCGTGCCGATCGCGATCCCCAGCGCGGACAGCGCGGCGCGCAGCGGCCGGGCGCGCAGCCCGACGCTCGCGACCCGCAGCCCGTCCCGCGGCGACAACCGTCCGGCCGTCGCGCTCATGCCGCGGCCGCGACGTCGGACACCACTTGGCCGTCGAGCATCCGGATCTGGCGCGGCAGCTCATCGGCCAGACCGCCGTCGTGGGTGATCATCACGATGGTCGCGCCGGCGGCGTTGAGCTCGCGGATGAGCGCCATGATCGAGGCGCCGGTGGCGCTGTCGAGGTTCCCGGTCGGCTCGTCGGCGAGCACGATCGCGGGACGCCCGACGAGGGCCCGGGCGATCGCCACGCGCTGGCGCTCGCCGCCGGACAGCTTGGTGGGCTTGAAGGTCGCGCGTCCGGAGAGGCCGACCCGTTCGAGCGCCTCATCGGCGCGCCGGTAGCGCTCGGCGGCCGCGACGCCGGCGTAGAGCAGCCCGTCGGCGACGTTCTCGCGCACGGTGGCGTGCTCGGCCAGGAAGAACTGCTGGAAGACGAAGCCGATCTGCCGGGCCCGCAGCTGCGACAGCGCGCGGTCGTCCAGCTGCGCCGCGTCGACCCCGTCGATGCGGACCACGCCGTCGGTGGGTCGCTCCAGCGTCCCCATGACGTGCAGGAGCGTGGACTTGCCCGACCCGGAGGGCCCGACGATCGCCACCAGCTCGCCACGCCGCACGGAGAAGGACACCCCGCGCAGCGCGAGGACGCCGACCCCACCCACCCGCAGCTCGCCGTAGACCTTGGTCACCCCAACGAGCTCCAGAACGGCGGTCACAGCGACGGCACGACCACTCGGTCGCCCGCGCGCAGGTCGCCCTCGACCTGGACCCGCCCGCCTCCGGTGTCGAACAGGCCCAGCGTCACGGCGACCAGCTCGCGTCGCGCGCCGGCACGTACCACCTCGACCGCAAACCCGCCGCCGGACTTGCCGACCAGCGCGGTGACAGGGACGCTCAGGGCGCTCGCGACTCCCGCGGTCGTGATGTCCACCTGGACCGGCGCTCGGTCGAGCCCGCGTGCCTTGCGTGGGTCATCGAGGCTGACCGAGGTCGGGATGGTCGCGTCGGCGGCGCTCGCGTCCTGACCGGTGGGGGCTTGGGCGATGCGTCCGAAGCCGGCGACCCTGCCCGTCACCGTCGCGTTGCCCGGCAGCGTGATCTGCGCGCGGTCGCCGCGCTTGACCTGACCCTGCTCAGACGGATCGAGGTTCACCTGGGCGTGGAGCGTGCCGGAGGTCGCGTCCAGCACCTCGGCGCCCGGCCGCGCGGACCCGCCGAGCTGGCCCGTGACCTTGGCGATCCGCACCGCCTCGGGCAGGAACACCGCGTCACCAAGGGCCAGCGCGCCGTTCACGTGCACGCCCTTGCGGCGCTGGAGCGCCTCGAGCGCCGTCTCCGTCTTCGTGGTGAAGGCGTCGCCGGCGCCGCGCACGTGCAGGTTGCGGTTGAGCTGCCGGACGTCCTGACCGGCATCGCCGGTGTGGAGCGCGCGGTAGGCCGGGACCGTGCCGCACAGCAGCAGGACCGGCTTGTCGTCCACCCGATACAGCACGCCGCCGCAGTCGACCTTGTCCCCCACCTCGGGCAGGTCGGTGTACACGCCATGGGCCTGGTTGATGACGGGGTACGGCGAGCCGTCCGGTCGCGCCCGATAGGTCAGCATCCCGTCCTGGGAGACGACGGCCGAGAGCCTGCCCTGCTCCACCTGCGCGGTGCTCGCGGGCGCCGCCTGGGCGTCCCCGGTCGTGTGGTCCGCGCCGGACAGCACGCCGCCGATGACGGCCACGACGGCCAGGACGGCCGCTCCGGCCAGCACCCACGTCCTGCGCGTCACTGCCCCGCCGCCGCCTCGTCCAGGGCACTGCGGCACTTGTGGATCGCGGCGTTGAGGATGGTCATGCCGCCGGGCCTGTTGGAGGAGGGGATGTGGGTCGTGTCGATGAGGGGCTCGCCGTTGGCGGGGTCCGGGAAGTCCTTCACGCCGTGGTCGCGAACGCACTGGGCGAGCCGGAGGCTCGCCGACAGCTGCTTGGGGGTCCGCTTCGCGCTCAACGAGCCGGGTGGCTGCAGGTCCTTGCACGCGTCGACGGCCTTCGTCCACACCGCGGGGCTCACGCTGACCCCATAGCGGAACTCGCCCTTCGCATCGGGGTCGGGGAAGTCGTGGACGCCATGGCCGCGGATGCACTCGGCGAACTTCACCGCCTTGTCCTGGTCGGTGGTGTTCTTGACACCATTGGTGGCGGTGCTGCTGACGGTGCCGGTGCCGGACGGTGCGCTCGAACCGCAGCCCGCGCTGATCAGCGCGACCAGCGACAGGGCGGCCAATGGACGGAGATCTCTCGTGGTCAACGTTGCATCCTCGGGTCTTGGGTGGGGTCGGCGTACGTGGGCGGGCAACCGTGATCGACGGCCTCGGGGCGCAGCTCGTAGTGCCAGGACTCGTTGCCGTAGACCCGGCACAGCCCGTACGTGGCGCCGTGCTCGGACAGCCACGCCGCGGCAGCGCGCCCGAGGTCGATCGCGTCGCCCGACACGTGCGCCGACGTCTCGGGGCTCGCCACCCAGCGGGCCGCTTCCTGCGCGGAGCCGTACTCGGAGATCGCCTCCTGGAGCAGGCGTTCCTGGTACTCCGGGGAACGCCAGCCGCTGTCGACGACGAACGCGACGCCCTGCGCATCGGTGGCCGCCTGGCGCAGGGCGCCGAGGAGCGCGGGATCGAGCTTGGCCACGCCCGGGATCGCGTCGTCGAAGACCGTCACGCCGTCGGGGACGGCGCCGTCGGCCGCGCCGAGCGCGCCACGGGGCTCGTGACGAGGGACGTCGGCGGTCGAGCGCGAGGACGCCGTCGAGGGCGAGGACATCCGCGAGTGGGAGCCGACGGCTGCGGCGATCGCCACGACGACGATCAGCAGCCCGGCGACACGCGTCCTGCGCAGGCGGATCCGGCGGGGCGCCGCTGGTGCTGGTTCGCTGGAGGCCACGCCGCCATTGAAGGCAGCGGGGTGTTGCCAGCGCGTATGCGGTTTTCGATACGCCGGCGATATGCGCGGGCTCGTAGCATCCGAGCGTGCGCGTGCTGATCGTCGAGGACGAGCCCTTCATGGCCGAGGCCATCCGGGATGGCCTACGCCTCGAAGCGATCGCGGCCGACATCGCCGGCGACGGCGACACCGCTCTGGAGCTGCTGAGCGTCAACGCCTATGTCATCGCCGTCCTGGACCGCGACATCCCGGGACCTCCGGGTGACGAGATCGCCAGGCGCATCGTCGCCTCCGGCAGCGGCATGCCGATCCTCATGCTCACCGCCGCCGACCGGCTCGACGACAAGGCCTCCGGGTTCGGGCTCGGCGCCGACGACTACCTCACCAAGCCGTTCGCGCTCCAGGAGCTCGTGCTGCGTCTCAGAGCGCTCGACCGCCGGCGTGCCCACCACCGACCGCCCGTGCACGAGATCGCCGGCCTGCGGCTGGACCCGTTTCGCCGCGAGGTCCACCGCGAAGGCCGCTACGTCGCGCTGACCAGGAAGCAGTTCGCAGTGCTCGAAGCGCTCGTCGCGGCCGAGGGCGGCGTCGTCAGCGCCGAAGAGCTGCTGAACCGGGCGTGGGACGCGAACGCGAACCCGTTCACCAACGCCGTGCGCATCACGATCTCAGCGCTGCGCAAACGCCTCGGCGAGCCCTCGATCATCGCCACCGTGGCCGGCGCCGGATACCGCATCGACTCCCCACCCGACACCGGACGCGAGGGAGGAGACCGTGGATAGAGCCCCCGGGTTGAGCGTTCGCCTCAGGCTCACCCTCAGCTACGCCGGCTTCCTCATGCTCGCCGGCGCCGTGTTGCTCGCCGCCGGGTACTTCTCCCTTTCGCGTGGCGTGCACCCCGGTGTGATCTTCCTCGTCCGCAGCCACGCCGACCTCCTGCGCAACTTCGCTCCGATCGCGGCCATGGTGATGGCGTTCCTGCTGGTGTTCGGTCTGCTGGGAGGGTGGTTTCTCGCCGGCCGCATGCTCGCCCCCCTGACCCGCATCACGGACGCCACGCGCATCGCCGCGACCGGATCGCTGGGCCACCTAATCCGGCTACCGGGCCGGAACGACGAGTTCCGCGAGCTCGCCGACGCCTTCGACGCCATGCTCGCGCGCCTCGAAGCACACGTCGCCGAACAGCAGCGATTCGCAGCCAACGCCTCCCACGAGCTGCGCACCCCGCTGGCGATCACGC
>JAODAU010000180.1 GCA_025463615.1 Microbacteriaceae bacterium
GCCGACTCGGTGAGCCAGAAGCTCGGGAAGGTGGTGGTGCGGTAGCCCACGACCGGCACGCTGAGCGTCTCGAGGCGCTCGAGCGTGGCGGCGATGTCGAGCACCGACTTCACGCCGGCGCTCACCACGGTGATGTTGGTGACGGCGAGCGTGGAGAGGTCCGCCGATTCGTCGAAGGTGGTGCTTGCGCCGCGGTGCACGCCGCCGAGGCCGCCGGTGGCGAAGACGCGCACGCCGGCCTTGGCCGCGAGGTGGGCGGTCGCGGCGACCGTGGTCGCGCCGGATGCCCCTGCCGCGGCCAGGATCGGAAGGTCGCGCACGCTGGCCTTCGCCAGGTCCTCCTCGGCGATACGGCGCACGCCCTCGGCGTCGAGGCCGATGCGCGGGATGCCGTCGAGCACGGCGATGGTGGCGGGGGTCACGCCCGCATCCAGCAGGATCTGCTCGAACTCGAGGGCTGCCTCGTGGTTGCGCGGGCGCGGCAGGCCATGGCTGATGATGGTCGACTCGAGGGCGACGACGGGGGTGTTGTTGGCGAGGGCGTCGGCGACGGCATCCGACACGATGAAGGGAGCGCTCATAGGTTTCGAGCCTAGCTACTCGTCGGCGAGTTCCTTCGCCAGCTGCTCGGGGGTGAGCTGCTCGCCCACGGACGGCTTGCGGATGGGGAGCTGGCGCGAGAAGTCGTGCGCCGGTTCATCCTCATCCCCGGTCTCGTCGACCGACTCGACACCCTCCTCGAGCCGGGACTCGGAGGGGCCGCCGAGGATGTCGGGGCCGTCGAGCGGCCCGACCTGGAGCTCGCGGTCATCGCGCACGTCTTCGACGTCGCGATCGGGGTGCGGGATGAGTGGCTCGACGCTGGACATGGGCGAATCATCCCACCCCGAGGTGAACTCCCGCGAGAAACCTCTTTACTGTTAAGAAACCTTACTGATAGATTCGCCGACAACCTTCCCCCAACCGAGAGGCGCGGATGTCAGCGAAGACAGTCCCCGGCACGCCGTCCTGGCTGCGCCAGACGAACGACCGCACCGCGCTCACCCTGCTGCTCGAGCACGGCGTGCTCACCCGCAACCGCATCGGCGAGCTCTCCGGGCTGTCGAAGCCGACCGCCTCGCAGATCGTGGCGCGGCTCGAGGGCGCGGGCATCATCCACGTGGTCGGCGAGGTCTCGGGCGGCCGCGGGCCGAACGCGGCGAGCTACGCGGTCAAGGGCGAGCGCCTGCTCGGTGTGGCCGTGGACATCGACGAGCGGGTCATCCGCTCCACGCTCGTGGACGCGACCGGCGCCGAGCACGCGGTGGTCGAGACGCCGATCGCGGGCGGCCGGCGCACCGCGACCGAGGACATCCGCGACGCCATCGAGAGCGCCAGGGAGGCGAGCGGGGTCAACGGCGGCGCCATCCGCTTCGTGAGCATCGGCGTCGAGGGCTCGATCGACCCGCGCACCGACGAGCTGTCGTTCATAGACTCGCTGCCGGGCTGGCCGCGCTCCGGCCTGCGCGCGACTCTCGAGCGCGAGCTCGGCATCGGCGTGCACATCGACAACAACGTGAACCTCGCCGCGATCGCCGAGCGCATCGAGGGCGCCGGAGCCGGGCTCTCCAGCTTCGCCCTGCTCTGGATGGGCGACGGCCTCGGTCTCGCCGTCGACCTCGCCGGGTCCGTGCACCGCGGCGCGGCGGGCGGTGCGGGCGAGATCGGCTACCTGCCCGCTCCGAAGGTGGCGGCATCCGTCGACCCCGCGGCCGCCGACCTGCAGGACCTGCTCGGCGGCGCCACCGTGGTCGCCCTGGCCGGCGCCCTCGGCATCCCCGGCACGGATGCCAGAACCGTCGCCGCGCACCTGACCGGCCACCCCCGCCGCGCCGACCTGCTCGACGAGCTCGCCCCCCGCATCGCCCTCGGCGTCGTGCCCGTGCTCGCGATCCTCGACCCCGAGGTGATCGTGCTCGGCGGCCCCATGGGTGCCGCCGGCGGGGCGGAACTGGCCACTCTGGTGAGCCGCGCGATCGAGCGCGACCGCCTGTGGAAACCCCGCGTCACCACCACCGCGCTGAGCGACGACCCCGTGCTTCGCGGGGCCCGCGAGGTGCTGCTCGTCGAGCTGAGGGAACGCCTGTTCTCCGAGCTCGAGTCCCTGCAATGACCACGTTCCCCCGGAAGAAGTGAGGTACTGACTTGAAGCACCACATCATCCGTCGCGTCGGCACGATCGCCGCGATCGCCACCGCGAGCGCGCTCGTGCTCGCCGGCTGCAGTTCAGGATCGGGCGGCGACACCGTCGCGGCCACCGCGCCCAGCCACCTCAAGGGCACGGTGAGCTTCTGGCACTTCTTCAGTGACCGCGAGGCCAAGGTCATCCAGTCGGTGGTCGACGACTTCGAGAAGAAGAACCCCGACGTGAAGGTGGTCGTGCACTCCGGCCAGGATGACGACAAGCTCCGCAAGGCGATCGCCGCGGGCAACACCGTCGACCTGGGTCTCTCGTACTCGACCGACATCGTGGGCAGCTTCTGCACCAGCGGCGCCTTCCGCAACCTCAACGCCTACATCAAGCGCGACAAGGTGGACCTCAGCCAGTTCAGCGACACGGTGCGCAGCTACACCGAATACAAGGGCACGCGCTGCGCGATGCCGATGCTCGCGGATGACTACGGCCTCTACTACAACAAGAAGCTGCTCAGCGCGGCCGGCTTCAGCACCCCGCCGAAGACGCTCTCCGAGCTCGAGACGATGGCGCTGAAGCTCACCACCTACAACGCCGACGGCTCGATCAAGACCCTCGGCTTCAACCCGTTCATGGGCTTCTACGAGAACGCGGCCGCGCACTACGGCCCGCTCGCCGGCGCCAAGTGGCTCGACGCGAAGGGCAAGTCGGTGATCGGCAGCGACCCGGCGTGGCAGGAGCTGATGAAGTGGCAGAAGGGCTTTGTCGACAAGATCGGCTACGACAAGCTCAACGCCTTCACCGCCGGCCTCGGCCAGGAGTTCTCGGCCGACAACGCCTTCCAGACCGGCCAGGTGGCCATGAACATGGACGGCGAGTACCGCTCCGCGTTCATCGACGACCAGGCGCCGAACCTCGACTACGGCACCGCGCCGATGCCGTCGGCGGATGACCACACCGACCTCTACGGCGGCGGCTACATCACCGGCAACATCGCCGGCATCTCCAAGGGCTCCAAGAACCCGGAGCTCGCCTGGGCGCTGCTCAAGTACCTCACGACCGACACCGGCGCCGTGGTGAAGCTCGCCAACGGCCTCAAGAACGTGCCGACGACGAAGGATGCCCTGACCTCCCCCGACCTCGAGGTGAGCGAGCAGTACAAGACCTTCATCGACATCGCCTCGAGCCCGCACTCCAGCACCACGCCGCCGAGCCCGATCGGCGCCGGCTACCAGCAGGCCTTCGAGGACTTCTGGCACAAGTACCAGTCGGGCAGCGTGAGCGACCTCTCGGCCGGGCTCAAGGGCATCGACAAGAACATCGACGACCAGGTCGCCCTGTCGACGGGTCCGTAGCGTGA
>JAODAU010000183.1 GCA_025463615.1 Microbacteriaceae bacterium
GCAGTAGCGGCGTCGCACCCCGTGTGCCGGCACGGAGAGCGTGCACGCCGTCGACCTTCACCTGGTCGAAGACGTTCAGCCGCGCCTCGGCCGCCCGCCAGTCGTATTCGTCGGCCCAGAACTCCACCAGGCGGCGCAGGTCCGCCGGGGGCGTGCCCTGCGACCAGTCGTCGACGACCGCATCCGGCCAGCGCGTCGCACGCAGGCGGGCGCGGAGATCGTCGAGCTCGGCCTGCGGGACGTCGATGCTGAATGGCGTCATCGCTGCAAGCGGTAGACGAGGTGCGTCACCAGCGGGGTCTGACGCGCCGAGACCTGCTGCATTTTCAGCGGCGGGACGCCGTCGAACAGGCGCTCGCCGGCACCCAGCGTCACCGGCGCGACGTGCAGGCGCAACTCGTCGAGAAGCCCGGCCGCCAGGAACTGGTTGACAGTCGACGCTCCGCCCGCGATGGAGACGTCGCGGTCGCCCGCGACCTCGCGAGCCCGGTCCAGCGCCGACTCGATGCCGTCGGTCACGAAGTGAAACGTCGTGCCGCCCTGCATCTCGACAGGCGGCCGCTCGTAGTGCGTCAGCACGAACACGGGCGCGTGGTACGGCGGGTCATCGCCCCACCATCCGGTCCAGTCCAGGTCCCAGTCCCCGCGGCCGGGGGCGAACATGTTGCGCCCCATGATCACTGCGCCGACATCGACGATGCCGTCGATCTCTGCCTGGTTCGCCTCGGCGGGAGGACCGAACTGCCACTCGTGCACCGCCATGCCGCCGATGCCGAGCGGGTTGTCGAGGCTCTGGTCCGGTCCGGCGACGAATCCGTCGACCGACACGGCGAGGTCGCTCTTGATGATGCCCATTCCCACAGTCTGCCGCGAGCCACCGTCGTGCGTGCACGTGCACGTTCGCGCCGAGCGTGCACGGTGCACCATGCTCGCTCGGCGGAAACGTGCACGCTCGCGAGGAACTCGGCGCTACGCGGCGGCGAGCGTGTCCGCGTCGAGGATCGTGTAGCTGTAGCCCTGCTCGGCGAGGAACCGCTGCCGGTTCTGCGCGAAGTCCTGATCCACGGTGTCGCGCGCCACGAGCGTGTAGAAGTTGGCGGGCAGACCACTCTCCTTGGGGCGCAGCAGCCGGCCGAGGCGCTGGGCCTCTTCCTGACGCGACCCGAACGACCCCGACACCTGGATGGCGACGGTCGCCTCGGGCAGATCGACCGAGAAGTTCGCGACCTTGCTGACCACGAGCACCTTCGTGCGTCCCTCGCGGAACTCCTCGTAGAGCCGCTCCCGCTCCTCGATCGGCGTGGCACCGGTCAGCTTCGGCGCATTGAGCGCCTGCGCCAGCTCGTCGATCTGGTCGAGGTACTGCCCGATGACCAGGATGCGCTCGCCCTCGTGCTTCGCCACCAGCTCACGCACGACGCGCAGCTTGGCGGGTGCGGTCGCCGCGAGCCGGTACCGCTCGTCGTCGGCGCTGGCGGCGTACTCCAGCCGTTCCTGCGCGGGCAGGTCGATGCGCACCTCGTAGCAGGATGCGGGGGAGATGAACCCCTGCGCCTCGATCTCCTTCCAGGGTGCATCGAAGCGCTTCGGGCCGATGAGCGAGAACACATCGGATTCGCGGCCATCTTCGCGCACGAGCGTCGCGGTCAGACCGAGTCGCCGGCGGGCCTGCAGCTCCGCCGTGAGCTTGAACACCGGCGCGGGCAGCAGGTGCACCTCGTCGTAGACGATGAGGCCCCAGTCGAGCGCGTCGAGCAGCGCGAGGTGGGCGTACTCGCCTTTCCGCTTCGCGGTGAGGATCTGGTAGGTGGCGATGGTGACCGGCTTGATCTCTTTCACCGACCCCGAATACTCGCCCACCTCATCCTCGGTCAGCGTCGTGCGCTTCAGCAGCTCGGAACGCCACTGCCGCGCGCTCACCGTGTTGGTGACGAGGATCAGCGTCGTCGTGTCGGCCTTCGCCATCGCGCCGGCGCCGACGAGCGTCTTGCCGGCGCCGCACGGCAGCACCACCACGCCGGAGCCGCCCTCGAAGAAGTTGTCGATCGCCTTCTGCTGGTAGTCGCGCAGATGCCAGTCGTCCTGGATCAGGTCGATCGCGTGCGGCGTGCCCGGCGTGTAGCCGGCGTGGTCTTCGGCCGGCCAGCCGAGCTTCAGCAGCTCCTGCTTGACCTGACCGCGTGCCCACGGCATCAGGGTCCACTCCGTCGAGGTGCGCCGCACGCCGAGGAACTGCCCGATCTTGGGGCTGCGGGTGATCTCGGCCAGCACCGCGGGATCGGTCGACGTGATCAGCAGCTCGGCCGACTCGGGGTCGCGCGTGATCACCAGCCGTCCGTAGCGGCCCACCGTCTCGTCGATGTCGATCGCGACCGTCTGTGGCACCGGGAACTTCGCGTACTTCTCGAGCGTGTCGAGCATCTGGCGCGCGGAGTGCCCGGCGGCGCGGGCATTCCACAGTCCCAGGCGCGTGATCCGGTACGTGTGAACGTGCTCGGGCGCGCGCTCCAACTCGGCGAAGATGGCGAGTTCGTGGCGGGCGTCGTCCGCATCCGGATGCGCGACCTCCAGCAGCACGGTGCGGTCACTCTGCACGATCAGGGGGCCGTCAGACATAACTACCGAGCTTACCGGTGGTTGAGTAGCCGCGGAGCGGCGGTGGTTGAGTAGCCGCGGAGCGGCGTATCGAAACCACGATGTGGTGGAGTGCTGTGGTTTCGATACGCGGGCGCGCCCGCTACTCAACCACCGAAAGTGTGCCCGGGCGTCGGGCGTGGTTTCGATACGCGGGCGCGCCCGCTACTCAACCACCGAGGTCACCGCGGTGATCGACGACAGGGGCAGGGTGCGCTCGATGTCGGCGCGGCGGTCGCGGGCGCGCAGGCGGCCCCCGGCCAGGGCAGCCGGCTCCAGCAGGTAGTCGGTGGCCGTGCCGTCGGGCAGCAGCACCGCCACGGTCACGGTCAGCTTGTTGCGGATGGCCAGCTCCAGTTGCCGCGCCATCCAGGCCTGCCCGGTCTCTTCGGGTTCCCCCGCGGACCCCGCGCGCACCCGCTGAACCAGGATCGACGCCGTATCGTCGCTCGTCACCATGCCGCCTCCGGCGCGGCGCTCGCGGCGCAGAGCCACGATGCCGCCGGCCGCGTCCTCCGCGACGACCGGGTAGCGGGCGTCGGCGAGCGTCCAGAACAGCACGGCGGCGTCGAAGCGGGTCACGATGCGGGAATCGTCCGCCCGCCGCAGGGCGAGGGGCGCGAGGTTCGGGTCGACGAGCAGCTGACCCAGCAACGCCGTGTCGTCGCTGCGCACGTACGACGCGGCCCCGGCATCCGGACCGTCGGGGTGGGCGCCCGGGTCGAGGCCCCCGACGCGCAGCGAGCCGAAGCGCGCGGCCGTGTCGGTGAGCAGGTACTCCAGCGGCTGCGGGATGCCGGTGAGCGAGATCCCGGCGAGGAAGTCGCGGATCGCGGGCACCGTCTCGCCGTTCGTCAGCGCCCGGTTCACACTCGACGCCGTCACCCGGTACGAGGATGCCAGGCCGCGCGTCTCGGCTTCCGCAATGCCGCGCAGTCTCTCATCGATCGGCGCCAGCAGCGGGCCGGGCGCGATGATCGACAGGTCCGGCTGCAGGTACACCCTGTCGACCTCGGCCGGGAACAGCTCGGCCATCGCCGCCGTCGCCGCCTCGGGTCCGTGCAGCAGCAGGGCCGTTCCGGGCGTGCTGGGTGTGGAGCTGCCGGTGATCCCCAGCTGCTCCGACTCGCGGTCTGCCTGCGCCGTGCGCTCGCGGATCCACGTCCCGCCGGCCGGGTACAGCCATGCCAGGTAGTCGAGCAGACCCTGACCCCACACGGTGTGGGCGCGTTGCCGCAGCAGCTCGTGCAGTTCGTCGGGGAGCCGTTCCAGCCAGCCGCGGGCGAGCGCGCTCCAGCGTTCCAGCCGGGAGGACGAGAGCCAGAGCGCAGCGGCTGCGGAGGGGGTCCACTCGCTGCCGACGTCGGCCAGGCCGGCACGGGCCGCGATGTCGAGCAGCAGCTCCACGTCGTCGACGTCGATGCCCGCGACGGCGGCGAGCCGCCGGAC
>JAODAU010000240.1 GCA_025463615.1 Microbacteriaceae bacterium
CGAGATCTCCATCGGCGGCCAGTCGCCCGACATCGCGCAGGGCGACGACGACGCCTACGAGAGCCGCGAGCAGGACAGTCTCGACGATGACGACCGCCAGGGCGCCGGCGTCCAGGGCAACATGTTCGGCTACGCCACCAACGAGACTCCCGAGCTCATGCCGGTGCCGATCTGGCTGGCGCACCGCATGGCCGAGCGCCTCGCCGAGGTGCGTCGCAACGACGAGGTGGACTACCTCCGCCCGGACGGCAAGACCCAGGTCACCGTCGGCTACGACGGCATCGTGCCGCGCACGGTCGAGACCGTCGTGCTTTCCACCCAGCACTCGCCGCGGGTGAGCACCGAGGCCCTCCGTGCCGAGATGGAGGAGCTGGTCATCCGGCCCACCCTCGCACGCGTGGGCCTCGAGAGCTCGGCCGCGCGCGTTCTCATCAACCCCACCGGCCGCTTCGAGATCGGCGGCCCGCAGGGCGACGCGGGCCTCACGGGCCGCAAGATCATCGTCGACACCTACGGCGGCGCGAGCCGCCATGGCGGCGGTGCGTTCAGCGGCAAGGACCCGTCGAAGGTCGACCGCTCCGCGGCCTACGCGATGCGCTGGGTCGCCAAGAACGCGGTGGCCGCCGGTCTCGCGGATCGGCTCGAGGTGCAGGTCGCGTACGCGATCGGCAAGGCGGCGCCCGTGGGCCTCTACGTCGAGTCGTTCGGCACGGCTCACGTGGACGAGGACTCGATCATCGACGCCATCAACGAGGTTTTCGATCTGCGGCCGGCCGCGATCATCCGCGATCTCGACCTGCTTCGGCCGATCTATGCAGCGACGGCAACCTACGGGCACTTCGGCAGGGAGCTCCCCGACTTCACGTGGGAGCGACTCGACCGCGTCGACGCCCTGCGCAGCGTCGCCGGGCTGTAGGTCACCGTGGTCACCCCGGCGCTCGTCGCCCGGGTGTTGATCGACTCGCCGCTGCCCCAGCTCGACCGCCTGTTCGACTACCGGATCCCGGAGGAGCTCGTCGCGACCGCCATCGCCGGCGTGCGCGTACGGGTCCCGCTGCGGTCCGCGGGTCGCATCGCCGACGGTTTCGTCATCGAGGTCGCCGACGTCGGGGGATACAGCGGCACGCTGAGCGACCTCGAGTCCGTGGTCTCCGACGCCCGTGTGCTCAGCCCGGAGGTCTGGGCGCTGGCCCGACGGCTCGCCGATCGCGCCGCGGGCAACGCCATCGACATCGTGCGTCTGGCCGTTCCGAAGCGCCAGGTGAGGGTCGAGAAGGCCTGGCTGGCATCGGAGGCGACCGAGCAGCCCGTCTCGCCCGTGGTGTCCCACGCCGTCGCCGACTATGCCCAGGACGAGCTCGACGAGCTTCTCACCGAGGGCGGCCGCGCTGCCATCGACGCCGTGCCGCGGGTGGTCCCGCTGCGGTCCGGGGAGTGGGTCGGCCACTGGGCGCTCACGCTCGCGGCCCTCGCGTCGCGGGTCGTGGCATCCGGGTCGTCGGCGATCCTCGCCGTTCCCGACCACCGCGACCAGCGCCAGCTGATCGAAGCCCTCGCCGAGCTCGTGCCCGCCGACCGCGTGGTCCAGCTGGACGCGCGACAGTCCAACCCCGACCGCTATCGTGCGTTCCTCGCCTGCCTCGGCCCCGACCCGCTGGTGATCGTCGGCAACCGCTCGGTCGTCTACGCGCCGGCCGAGCGGCTCGGGCTCATCGCGGTCTGGGACGACGGCGATCCGCTCCACACCGAGCCCCTCAGCCCCTACGTGACCACGCGGGACGCCGCGCTCGTGCGCCAGGAGCAGCAGGGCTGCGCGCTGGTGATGCTGTCGCACACCCGAACCACGGACGTCGAGCGGCTGGTGGAGATCGGCTGGATGCGGCAGCTCGCGCCCTCGCGGGTGGCGCCGCCCCGCGTCATCCCCACGGCCCAGCAGCAGTCGCAGGACAGGCTGGCGGCCCAGGCGCGGATCCCGTCCAGCGCCTGGCGCGAGGCGCGCGCCGCGCTGGAGCACGGTCCCGTGCTCGTGCAGGTCGCGCGCCCCGGGTACGCGCCGAAGCTCGTCTGCGCCACCTGCGGCGAGGCCGCGCACTGCGAGTTCTGCGGCGGTCCACTCGGCACCCGGAGCGCCGGCGCCGTGCCCGCGTGCCTCTGGTGCGGTCGGCTTGCGACGAACTGGTCCTGCGACAACTGCCAGGGCACGACGCTGCGCCAGGTCGGCCAGGGCGCCACACGCACCGCGGAGGAGCTCGGCCGCGCGTTCCCGGGCGTGCGCGTGATCATCGCTGACGGTGAGCGGCAGGTCATCACCGTCGGCGCGGAGCCGGCCCTCGTTGTCGCCACACGCGGCGCGGAGCCGGTCGCGGCGGGCGGCTACCGCGCCGTGCTGCTGCTCGACGGCGAGCGGATGCTCGCGCGCGAGTCCCTGCGTGTGGCGGAGGACTGCCTGCGCTGGTGGACCAACGCGATCGCCCTCGCCGCCCCGGGCGCGCCGTCCATCCTCGTGGGCGTCGGGGGAGCGCTCGCGTCTGCACTGGCGACCTGGCGGATCGCGGAGTACGCCCGCAGGGAGCTCGTCGACCGCAGGCGGCTGCGCTTCCCGCCCGCGGTGCGCGTGGCGACCGTGACGGGCGACGCGGCATCCGTCGACCGCGCCGTCACGGCGCTCCCGCAGGTCGACCAGGTCGACGTGCTGGGCCCGGTGGACGTCGAGGCCGCGACCGCCGGCGTGCCGACGGTGCGCGCCATCGTGCGCTTCGACCTGGCGCAGGGCGCGGCGGTCGCGTCGGCGCTGCGGGCCGAGGTGATCCGCAACGCGACGAGCAGGCGCAAGCGGGTGCCGGCATCCGGCCGCCCGTCGCTGCCTACACTGAAGGTGCGCTTCGACGACCCGGAGCCCTTCGACCTGTGACAACCCCCTCCTGGAGCCACCGTGCCTGATCTCGAGCTCGTCTTCGCAGGCAGCCCCGCCGCCGCCGTGCCGAGCCTGCAGGCGCTCACGGCGAGCCGCCACGACGTGCTCGCGGTGCTGACGCGCGAGGACTCGCCGCAGGGTCGCAGGCGCGAGCTCACCCCGACCGAGGTCGCCCGCGCCGCCGACGAGCTCGCGCTGCCGGTGATCAAGGCGAACCGGCTGGCCGGCGCCGCGACCGACGAGCTGACCGCGCTGCAGCCGGACCTCGGCGTGATCGTGGCCTACGGCGGCCTGGTGCGCGAGCCGCTGCTGAGCATGCCCCGGCTCGGCTGGATCAACCTGCACTTCTCGCTGCTGCCGCGCTGGCGCGGCGCCGCGCCGGTGCAGCGCGCGATCATCGCCGGCGACGAGGTCACCGGGGCGTCCGTGTTCCAGCTGGTGCCGGAGCTCGATGCCGGCGACGTCTTCGGCCACCTCACACAGTCCGTCGGCGCCCACGAGACGGCGGGCCACCTGCTCGAGTCGCTCTCGTACGCGGGCGCCGAGCTGCTCGTGCGGGTGGTGGATGCCCTGGCCGACGGCACCGCGCGCGCCGAGCCGCAGGTCGGCGACGTCACCCTCGCGCCCAAGCTCACCATCGACGACGGCCGCATCGACTGGACGCTGCCCGCGACGGCCGTCTCGGCGCTCATCCGCGGCGTCACGCCCGAGCCCGGCGCGTTCACGATGCTCGGCGACGTGCGGGTGAAGGTGCAGGAGGCCGCGATCGCCCGCGAGAGCCCGCGCCTCCAGCCCGGCCTGTTCGCGACCGACGGATCGCGGCTCGTCGTGGGCACAGGCACCGACCCGATCGAGCTGGTCACCGTGCACCCCGCGGGCAAGCGCTCGATGGACGCGCTCGACTGGTGGCGCGGCCGCCCGGCCGACGCCCCCGCGGTGGCCTCGTGAGCGTTCAGCCGGCCCGCCGCATCGCCCTCGAGGTGATCACGGCGGTGCGGGAGGACGATGCCTACGCCAACCTCCTGCTGCCTGTGAAACTGGAACGCGCCCGCCTCGCCCCGGTGGACGCCTCGCTCGCCACCGAGCTCGCCTACGGCACCCTGCGCATGCAGGGCTACTACGACGCGGTGATCGAGATCGCGGCGGAGCGCTCGATCGACCGCATCGACCCGCTCCTTCTCGACATCCTGCAGCTGGGCGCGCACCAGCTGCTCTCGATGCGCGTCGCGGAGCACGCCGCCGTGAACGAGTCGGTCGAGCTCGCCCGCCAGGTGGCCGGGCAGTCGGCGACGGGATTCGTCAACGGCGTGCTGCGCGGCATCTCCCGCATCGACGCGGACGGCTGGCGCGAGCGCGTGCTGCAGTCCGCCCGCAGCGACGACGAGCGGATGTCCCTGCTCTACTCGCACCCGGTCTGGGTGCTGCGCGCCTTCCGCCGCGCCCTCGCCGCCGACGGCAGGTCGCACGAACTGGAGGCACTGCTCGCGGCGGACAACGCCGCGCCGCGCGTCGGCCTGGTCGCGCTGCCCGGGCTCGCGAGCGTGGACGACATCCCCGGCGCCGACCCCGCGCTCTACTCGCCGTTCGCGGCGATCAACGACGGCGGCGACCCCTCCGGCCGCTCGATCGTGCGGTCGGGCAAGGTGCGCGTGCAGGACGAGGGCTCGCAGCTCGCCGCGCTCGCCCTGAGCCGTGCGCGGTCGGTCACCCCGGGGGAGCGCTGGCTCGACCTCTGCGCCGGCCCCGGCGGCAAGGCCGCCCTCCTCGCCGCGGAGGCCTGGAACGGCGGAGCGCTCCTCACCGCGAACGAGGTCACGCCGGCTCGCGCGGAGCTCGTGCGCCAGTCCCTGCGCGTCTTCGCCGACCCGCCCGAGGTGCTCGTTCGGGACGGCCGCGAGTTCGGCGCAGAACTGCCCGGCGAGTTCGACCGCGTGCTCCTCGACGCGCCCTGCACGGGTCTCGGCGCCCTGCGGCGCCGCCCGGAGGCACGCTGGCGCAAGCAGCCGACGGACGTGCCCGAGCTGGCCCGCCTCCAGGCCG
>JAODAU010000248.1 GCA_025463615.1 Microbacteriaceae bacterium
GTCAGCCACGTGCGGGCCGCGGCGGGCGCGTTCGGCAGCATGACGCCATCCTTCTCCTGGCCGGTCTCCTTCACGAACGGCGGGAAGGTCGTGTACCGCTTGGCGTTGTCGTGGCCGCGTTCCCAGAGCACGAGCGACTTCGGCTCGCTCTTCTTCGGTCGCTGGTAGGCGTTGCCGTTGAGGGTGACGCCGAGCTGCTCCGCGGTGAGCTGGCCGGAGTAGTCCTGCACCGTGACCACGCCGGTGAGGGTGGCGCCGGAGAAGACGTTGTTGCTGGCGACGACATCCTTGATCACCCAGGTCATCTCGGGGTCGGGGTTGGGGCGGCGCGGGTCGTGGCCGGGGATGGTCGTGTCGGTGGCGCGGCGCACGTCCTGGGCGATGCGGAGGTCGATGGTGTTGTTCGCGACCGTGTTGAACCAGATCCGCACGTGGTCGGTGTCGTTGAGTTTGATGCCGTTGCCGTCGTTGTTCACGATCGTGTTGCCCGCCACCACGAACTTGGAGGAGATCTCCATGCTCATGCCGTGGCTCGCGTTGCCGTCCATGGTGTTGGCGATCACGTCGCCGTCGTAGACCGACTGGTCGAACCAGAGACCGACCCCGAGGTTGTGGCTGAACGAGCTGTCGCGGATGGTGAGCACCCGCGACCGGGTGAGTTTCATGCCGCCGGAGACCGGCGCGGTGTTGAACCGCTGCAGGTTGTTGTGATTCGAGAGCAGGCCGGAGACCAGGAGATTGTCCGCGTAGGTGCCGTAGACCCCGAGCAGGCCGTTGTCGTTCGTCGTCACGTTGCGCACCACGATGTCCGCGGCGCCCACGAACAGCCCGATCGTGGCGTTCTGCTCTATGTCGAGGTCCTGGAGCGTGATTCCCTGCGCCTCCGCCGTGATCGCCCCGAAGCCGGGCACGGATGTCGCGAACCGCCGCACCCCGAAGCCCTTGAGCGTGCTGCCCGCACCCTGCACGGCGAACGCCTTCGTCTTGTCGCTGGCGCGCACCTCGTGCCCGGTCGGATCCGAGCCGATGTAGAGGCGGTGGGCCGCGTAGTCCACGGCGAAGGTGCCGGCCTTCACGGCGGACGGCTTGGCGACCTGCGTGAGCGCCTTGCCGTCGATCCAGACCTGGTCGGGGTGGGCGGCGAGCGGATACTTCGGGTCGACGAAGTTGAACGCCGGGAGCGTGCTCTCCGGCGCCCCCTTCGTGAAGGTGGGGCTCGAGTCGAACTGCGCGGTCCAGCCCTCGGAGACCCAGGTCGACCCGCTCTTCTGCCAGTTCGCCACGACCACGCTGCCGTCGAACCAGACCGCCTCGTTGGGGTAGGGCTGGATCGTGACCTTCTTGCCCGCGAGTACGGTGACGCGCTCGTGGTACGTGCCGGCCCGCAGCACGATCGTCTGCCCGACGCTCGCCACGTTCACCGCGTGCTGCACGCTCTGGAACGGCGCCGCCTTGGTGCCCGCCGCCGAGTTGTTCCCGTTCGGCGCGACGAAGAGGGAGCCGGCAGGGATCGGGTAGCTCACCGACCCGACGGTGGGCGCGCCGGGGGCGGGGCCGGTGCCGAGCGGCGCGGGAACGGTGGATCCCTTCGGGCCGGCGACCACATCATCCGGCCGGGGCAGCAGGTCGAGCACCCGGGGCACCACGATGAAGCCCGCGACCACCAGCGCGACGACGGCGACGACCGCGATCGCGCCGCCGATGAGCGCTCGCCGCCGTCGGCGCCGGGTGCCGAGATGGCGCCCGTGCGGCTGCTGTGGCTCACCTACGTGGGTCATCGCTGTGCTTTCGGGTATGCGGATGGGAGTGGATGCCGGTGCATCACGCGCGGGGGATCGTCGGGCACGATCCCGCCCCCATTGTCCCAGACGGTCGCTGTGAGCGGGTAACGCTCATAATTAACAGGAATCGGAGTGCTAAATTGCGGTGTTCAGGTTACGTTGCTCTACCCGAGGAGATGGGGGCCGGATGGAACAGCAGGGGTATCTGCGCATATTCCGCGAGCGTTGGGTCGCCATCGTGCTCGGCGTGCTCGTGGGAATCGCGGTCGCGGTGGGGGTCAGCGTGTCCATCAAGCCCACCTACACCGCCACGGCCACCTCGTTCCTCTCGGTGCAGTCGGATGTCGGCTCGCTCATCGAGCGCTCCCAGTTCGCCCTCGCGCGCATCACCTCGTACCCGGAGCTGGCCACCAGCTCCGACGTGCTGACCAAGACGATCAACGACCTCGGGCTCAATGAGTCCGTGCAGCAGCTGGCCAAGTCGGTGACGGCCACGAACCCGTCCACGACGGTGCTCCTGCAGATCAGCGCCAGCGCCCAGGACCCGGAGACCGCGGCGGCGATCGCGAACTCCGTGGCATCCAACCTCTCCGACACGGTGTCGCAGCTGGAGAACTCGTCGTCCGACGACCGGTACACGGTCTCGCTCGAGCTGCGCGACCGCGCCCAGAAGCCCACGTCGCCGTCGGCGCCGCAGCGCAGCATCATCCTCGGCCTCGGTGCGCTCGGCGGACTCGCGCTCGGCCTGATCGCCGCGATCATCTGGGCCCGTCTCGACCGCACGGTGCGGTCGGCGCGCGACGCGCGCGCCCTCTCGGGACTCCCGGTCATCGGCGAGATCCTGGCACCGCTGCTGCCGTTCGGACGCCCGCGCGCCGCCGACCTCGAGCGTCGTGACACCGCCCTGCGTGAGGCGCAGCTGAGCATCCGGCAGGCCAACGGCGGCGAGCTGCCGCGCTTCCTCGTGCTGGCGCCGGCCGGGCGCCACGCCGGCGAGCTGCAGACCCGGATCGGGTTCGCCCGCACCTTCGCCGCCACCGGACGCGACACGCTGCTGGTCGAGGCGGACTTCACCGGCGGCATCGGCGCGGTCGCGCCCGAGGCGCTGGAGATGGAGGGCCTGGCCGAGGTGCTCTCCGGCACCCGCGTCGTGAAGCGGCTCGTGCTCAAGTCGGATGACGAGTCGTTCGACCTGCTGCCCGCCGGCCGCCCCGAGCACGCGCCGACCGAGAGCGCCGCCGAGCGCGCCATCCGCCCGCTCCTGCGCGAGCTGGTCGACGACTTCGACCTCACCCTCACCCAGGCCACCTCGATCTCCCGGCCCGCCACGCTCGAGCTCGTCGCCCCCTACGCCGACGGGGTGGTCGTGCTCGTGCGCTTCGGCCGCACCAAGGCCGACGACCTCTCGCACGTGCTCGCGCGGCTGCGGCTGCTCGAGGTGCGCCCGCTCGGCATCGTGATCACCGGCGTGCCCCGCCACCGCCGGAGCGACCTCGTCGCCGACTGGCGCCCCGGGGACTTCAACGAGGTGCCGCGCGGCCCGGTGCGCAGCTGGGCCGACCCGCGCGCCATCGACTCTGCCGACCACGCCGCCGACACGGCCGACGAGGATGCCGCACCCGACGCACCCGTCGCGCCCGCGATCGACGAGCCGATCGTGATCGAGCCGCTCTTCGTCGAGGAGACGGCGGCCGAGGAGACTCCGGATGACACCTCCGCCTTCGAGAAGCCGGCCGACGCGGCCGTCGAGGAGGATGCCCCCGAGGCGAAACGACCCGATCGCGCGCCGGCCCGACCCGCGGGCACCCGCGCCCCGCGCCGCCCGGCATCCGGCGGCCAGCGCAAGCCGCGTCAGTCGGCCGCACGCAACAGGACGCCCGTGGCGCCCGCCCCGTCCGAGCCCGACGCCGAGACCGACTGACCCATGACCATGATCGCGGAGACGCGCCAGCTGCGCAGGGTGTGGCTCGCCACATTCGCGGTGCTGACGATCGTCGTCGTGAGCGTGGTGCCGTGGCGCACCGGTGACATCTACGCGGGCGGTGCCGACCCCGTCGTCGTGGCGAAGGCCCTGGTCGGGTTCATCGGGTTCGGTGGCTCGGTGCTGCTCTACTGGTGGGCTCCCGTGCGCGGGAGCATCGGCATCCGGAGCCTCACGCTGCTGGCCGGCATCGTGCTGATCGCGCTCATCGGCGCGTTCGCCGCGGGGGACGCATCGGCGGCCGTCGTGCTCACGGTGCGCATCGTGCTCGTCGCGGCCACCATCGTGATGGTCGCGAAGGCCGCGCCGCCGATGGTGATGCTCACTGCGCTGCTCGCCGGGATGTCGATCGTCGCCATCGTCGCGGCCGCCACCGGGTTCCAGCACGGCCTGGTCGATGGACGCCTCGCCGGCGGCACCCCGCAGATGGCGCCGAACGTGCTGGCGGGCCTGGCCGCCCCGCCCGCGATCGGGCTGGCCGCCGACATCGTTCGCCGCGGCCTGCGGCCGTGGAGCGTCGCGCTGCTGCTCGGGCACGTGTTCATCATCTTCGAGACGGGTTCGCGCACCGCGCTCATCGTCGTGGTGATCGGCATCGCGCTCGCGTTCATCTGCGGCGGGCGCCTCGCCGCGTCGACCGCGATCGTCACGATCGCCGTCATCCCCTTCGCCTACGGCCTCGTCGCGTTCACCGACACCGTCGCGACCCTGCTCGCGCGCGGGCAGAGCATCGAGGAGCTGTCGACCCTCAGCTCGCGCACGGTCGCGTGGCAGGCGGTGCTCTCCACGCCGTGGGACTCCTGGGGCAAGTGGATCGGTGTCGGCATCGCCGCCAAGACCGTCGACGTGCAGCAGCGCTGGCGCGACGTGCAGGTGCTCGACAGCAGTTGGGTCTCCGTGATCGCACAGGCCGGCGTGATCGGCACGATCCTGCTGGCGATCTGGATGGTGTGGACCAGCATCGAGAGCGTGCGCGGCAAGAAGTTCACGGCGCTCACCACGCCGCTGATGGCGATGCTGATCATCCGCAGCTTCACCGAGAACGGGGTGATCGAGTCGAGCACCACGTTCATGCTGTTCCTCGCCATCTCGCTCGTGCTAGAACCGGGCACCCGGTTCCCGGGGAGGGTCAGGCCGCCCAAGCCCTACGCACTCGCCGAGCCGCTGCCGATCGCGCGGCGCGAGCGCACACTGGTCTGACCGTTCCCGATTCGTGACGAAACGGTCCCCATTTAGGTGGACGTGCGGCACGCTTTCGAGATAAAATCTGCACAGGGCTCGACGGCGCACCCACGCCACCCAGTCACCCGACTCTCGCCCGAAGAGAAACTGCGTACCCAATGTCCCGAAAAATTGGTTATGCCGCTGGAGCATTCGATCTGTTCCACGTCGGC
>JAODAU010000254.1 GCA_025463615.1 Microbacteriaceae bacterium
GGCGACGGCGAGGCGGACGGCCCGGGCGCCGTACCCGTGGCCCTGGTGAGCGGGCAGGATGCCCCAGCCGATCTCATAGGCGTCGTGCCCGTCGTGCGCCATCTTCCAGTACACGACCGACCCGACCCGCGCGTCATCCGCCCAGATTGTGAACGGCCAGGTGACGCCCTCGGCCTGCTCGCGGAGGTACTTCCCGTGCCTGCGCTGCACCCGGTCCTCGCCCTCGGGGCCGCCGAGGAACCGGGTCATCTCCACGGAATCCTGCGCCAGCAGCACGGCGAGGTCGTCGGCCGTCCAGGCGCGAAGTGTCACGTCGTCCATGAACGGCAGGATACGCCGGGGCTGGAAGGTCGGGGCGGCCGCTGGGTTGTTAGCGACCCGAGCCCGTGGCGAAGATCGGCCAGCCGATCTCGGTCCGCCACTCGGCCGCATCCGGTGTGTCGTGCGCGTCGACGAGGAAGTATTCGCGCAGCGGTCCGTCCACACCCAGTGCATGTTCCGCGACGTACGCCCCGAGGGCGCCATAGGCGCGATCCACGCCGCTCGGTGGCCCGGCGTGCACGGTGACCGCGAGTTCGACCGCGGGCACATGGATCGGGGTGACGCGCCCGACGGGACGCACCTCGTCGAGGCAGGGGACGAAGATGGTCGCCGTGCCGCGCTCGTCGGTGAACAGTTCGTTGGAGAAGATCCCGCCGGCGGCGGCGGACTGCGTGGCGCCCTGCGCGCCGAGAGTGGCATAGAGCTCGCCGAGTGCGCCCTGGTACCAGGCGACGGCATCCCGTAGATCGACGACCTCCGTTATCCCGGCGGCGCGGGTGGCCTCCACGACGCGGTGCTCGATCGCCCGATCCGCCCCCGGGCTCTCCAGCAGGTCTTCGAGCGACGCGATGATCGACCGGGTGCGCTCGAGATCGTTCCTCAGGCGCCGCAGGTGCGAGGCGATCAGGGCGTCACGTTCGGCGATGTCCGAGGTGGCGAGCACGGCGCGGATGTCGTCGAGCGACATGTCCAGCTCCCGGAAGCGCCGGATCACCTGGGCGGTAGCGATCTGCTCGGTGCCGTAGCGGCGATAGCCCGAGTTCGGATCGATCTCCGCCGGGTCGAGCAGGCCGGACTCGTGATAGAAGCGCAGCGTCTTCACGCTGAGGTTCGTCGCCCGGGAGAAGTCGCCGATGGAGAGGAACGAGGTCATGCACCAAGTCTGGGGCCTCCCGCAGGGGGAGAGTCCCGCGTTCGTCGCCGCTTGACCCTCCGGTCACGAGACGCCGGAGAGTGGATTCACCGCGGCCGACCGGCTGCCGACGAAAGGAACTCATCCGTGTCAACCGAACTCACCGGCGTCATCGCCGAGCACATCAGGGCCGTCAACGCGTTCGACGTGGATGCCGTGGCCGCCACCTTCGCGCACGACGCCTACGTGAACGACAACCGCCGCGAATTCGTCGGGATCGACGCTATCCGCCGGTGGATCGAGAAGGAGATCGTCGGCGACAGCGTCACCATCGATGTCACGGAGGTCGTCGACCACTACGGCGACACGATCGTGCGCGGCCGCTACGACGGCACCTACGACAAGACGAACCTGCCCGACGGGCTGGTGCTCTCGAATTATTTCAGCGTGCGCGACGGCAAAATCGTCAGCCTCGTCGTGATCTTCAATCAGCCGGTCGACATCTGACGGGCAAGCCGGGTCGACATCTGACGCAAGGTTAGGTTAGCCTTACCTAATCATGCAGACGAGAACCGCCGCGCGCCGATTCGCGGTCTATCCGCTCATGGGCGCGGTGCTTCTCGCGGCCTGCATCCTGAGCCTGATGGTGGGCAGGCAGCCGGTCTCGCCGGCCGACGTCGTGCACGCGCTGGTGGTCGGCGGCAGCGGGGACACGGTGGACATCGTGCGCGGGCTCCGGCTCGAACGCACGGTCGTGGCGCTCGTCGTCGGGCTCGCACTCGGGGGAGCGGGCGCGCTCATGCAGGCGCTCACGCGCAACCCGCTCGCCGACCCGGGGCTCCTCGGCGTCAACGCCGGGGCCGCGGCGGCCGTGGTGACCGGGTTCGCGTTCTTCGGGATCGCCAGCAGCGTGGCGCAGATGTGGCTGGCGCTGGTGGGGGCGGCCGTGGCATCCGTCGCCGTGTACTTCCTCGGCTCGGGCGGCCGCGCGTCGGCGACTCCCGTGCGGCTCGCTCTCGCCGGCGCGGCGATCTCCGCCGTGCTCATCTCCTACCTCAACGCGCTCTCGCTACGTGACCAGGCCAGCTTCGACGAGCTGCGATTCTGGGTGGTCGGCTCGGTGGTGAATCGCGGGTACGAGACGCTCGTCGCGGCGCTGCCCTTCCTCGCGGGCGGCGCGATCATCGCGCTGCTGGTCACCCCGGCGCTCAACGCGCTCGCCCTCGGCGACGACAGCGGGCGCGCGCTCGGCCTGCGTGTGGTGCGCACGCGGGCCATGACGGCGATCGCGATCACCCTGCTCTGCGGCGCCGCGACCGCGGTCGCCGGCCCGATCGGGTTCGTCGGGCTGACCGTGCCGCACGTCGCGCGCGCGATCGTCGGCCCGGACCAGCGGCGGATCGTGCCGCTCTCCATGCTGCTGGCCGCCGCGTTCCTCATCCTCGCCGACACCCTCGGCCGCATCGTCTCCGGCGGCGCGGAGATCGAGGTCGGCATCATGACCGCGATCCTCGGTGCGCCCGTGTTCATCGCGCTCGTGCGCCGGCGCCGGCTGGTGGCCGCGTGACGGGCGCGACGATCGTCGCGGTCGGGCCGTGGTCGGTGCGGATGCACCGGCGCACGCTCGTCGTCGGCCTCGTGCTTCTCGTCGCACTCGTGGTGGCCATCACCGCGTCGCTGTCGCTCGGCACCTACGGCGTGCCGGTCCCGCGCGTGCTCGCCGCGGTGTTCGGCCAGGGAACGCCCGCCGACGAGCTGATCGTGACCCAGCTGCGCCTGCCGCGCGTGCTCGCCGCGGCGCTCGTGGGCATGGGGCTCGGGCTCGCCGGCTCGATCTTCCAGTCCGTGACGCGCAACCCGCTCGGCAGCCCCGACGTGATCGGCTTCGACACCGGCTCGGCGACCGGCGCGCTCGTGGCGATGCTCCTGCTGCACGGCGGCATCGCGGCGACCTCGATCGGCGCGGTCGCCGGGGGAGCGGTGACCGCGATCCTCGTCTTCGTGCTCGCCTCCCGCAACGGCATCGCGCCGCTGCGGCTCGTGCTGGTCGGCATCGGCGCGGGTGCCCTGCTCGCGGCGGTCAACTCGCTGCTCATCGTGCGAGCGCAGGTCTACGACGCGCAGAGCGCCTCGGTCTGGCTGGTCGGCAACCTCGCGGGTCGCGGCTGGCCGAACGTGGCGCTGCTGGCGCCGGTCGTGGTGGTGGGCGCGATCCTCGCCCTGCTGCTCGCGCGCCCCCTCACGCTGGGCGAGTTCGCCGACGAGCGGTCGACGAGCCTCGGGCTGCACCCCGGCCGCCTGCGGGTCGCGGCAATCGCCCTGGCGGTGCTGCTCGCGTCGGGCGCGGTGGCGACGGCCGGCCCGATCCTCTTCATCGCATTGGCCGCACCCCAGGTCGCGCGCCGGCTCACCCGCGCACCGGGCCCGAACCTCATCGCATCGGCGCTGGTCGGCGGGGTGCTGCTCGTGCTCGCCGACCTGGCCGCGCGCGAGGCGTTCCAGCCGCGGCAGCTGCCGGTCGGCGTGCTCACCGGCGTGGTGGGCGGCATCTACCTCATCTGGCTGCTCGGCCGGGAATGGCGAAAGGGACGCGGATGACCGACACACTCACCGAGACCAGGCTGGCCGCCCGGGGCATCGCCCTCGGCTACGGCGAACGGACCATCGTCGACGGACTCGACCTCGCCGTCCCCGACGGCTCGTTCACCGTGATCGTCGGCGCCAACGGCAGCGGCAAGTCGACGCTGCTGCGCGGGCTCGCTCGGCTCATCCGCCCCGCCGCCGGCGAGGTGGTGCTCGACGGCAGGGCGATCCACCACTACGGCTCGAAGGAGGTCGCGCGCCGCCTCGGGCTGCTGCCCCAGTCGCAGACCGCGCCCGACGGCATCGGCGTCGCCGACCTCGTGGGCCGAGGCCGCTACCCGCACCAGTCGCTGCTGCGCCAGTGGACGGCGGCGGATGCCGAGGCCGTGCGCCTGGCCCTCGAGCTCACCGACACCACCGACCTAGCCGAGCGGCAGTTCGACGAGCTCTCCGGCGGCCAGCGGCAGCGGGTGTGGCTCGCCATGGCGCTGGCGCAGGACACCGACATCCTGCTGCTCGACGAGCCGACCACCTACCTCGACATCGCGCACCAGATCGACGTGCTCGACCTCTGCGCCCGCATGCGCGCCGAGCGCGGTTGCACCCTCGTGGCCGTGCTGCACGACCTCAACCTCGCCGCCCGCTACGCCACGCACCTCGTGGCGATGAAGGACGGCGCGATCGTCGCCGAGGGCGACCCCCTCGCGATCATCACCCCCCAGCTCGTCGAGCACGTCTTCGGCCTCACCTGCCGGGTCATCACCGACCCGGAGTCGGGAACGCCGCTCGTCGTCCCGCGGCGTTCGCCGCACCACACCAGAGAAGGAGAATCACCACAGTGAATCGTCGACCCACCCGCATCGCGGGCGCAGCAGTCGTGCTCGTCGCATCCCTCGCGCTGGCCGCCTGCGCCAGCGGCCCGGGCACGCAGGCCGGCCCGTCCACGGCGGCCTCCGGCCCCTTCGACTACCGGGATGCGCGGGGCGACACCGTGAAGCTGAAGTCGACCCCCACCACGGTGGTCGCCCAGAGCAGCGTCGCCGCGGCCCTCTGGGATGCCGGCTACCACGTCGCCGGCGCCTACGGCGAGCTCACGCCCGACGCGAAGGGCAAACTGAGCTACCAGGCCGGATCCCTCGACCTCACGAAGCTCACCGTGCTCGGCAGCACCTATGGCGAGTTCGACACAGAGAAGTACGCGCTGCTCGACCCGAAGCTGCTCATCGACTACACCTTCGACGCCAAGTCGCTCTGGTACGTGCCGGCCGCGCAGTCGTCGCAGATCCTCGATCTCGCGCCATCCATCGGCGTCGCGGGCGACTACCCGAGCACGGATGCCGCCATCTCGACCATGGTGACGCTCGCCGGCAAGCTCGGGGCCGACACCGCGAGCGCGGCGCTGGCGAAACAGAAGAGCGCGTACGAGGCGGCGCTGAAGGATGTGGGGGCGGCAGCGGCATCCTCGAAGCTCAAGGTCGTGATCATGTCTCCCGGGACCGACACGCTGTACGTCGCGAACCCGGCGTACCTTCCCGAGGGCGAGACGCTGCGCAAGGCGGGGCTCGACGTGTTGACCCCGGTGAACGCGACCAAGGACGTGTTCACGCAGTACAGCTGGGAGCAGGCGCCCGAGTACTCCGACGCGGACGTGATCCTCGTGGACGCGCGCACCTACGACTCGGCCGAGGCCGACCTGAACAAGATCTCGACCTGGGCGAACCTGCCCGCGGTCAAGGCCGGCCAGGTCTACCCGTGGTACGCGGCGGCGCCGTACTCGTATAAGGCGTACGCGAAGATCTACCAGCAGATCGCGGACGAGCTCCGCGCGGCCAGGAAGCTCTGAGGCTGAGAACGGGCGGGGCGTCGTGATCGGCGCCCCGCCTTTTCGTTCCCGCTAGCCCCGCATGGCGACGCCGAGCCGCCAGTAGCCCATGAACGCGACCTGGTCGCGGTCCACCCCGAGGTCGCGCACCAGGTGGCGGCGCAGCGCGGTGACCACACCGCTCTCGCCGGCGATCCAGGCGTACAGGCCCGGGATGCCGCCGGTCGCGGCGATCCGCTCGCCCGACGACGAGTGGGTGGGCGTCTCCCACACCTCATCGTCGGCGGCGGGTTCGATGCGCGTGGCCTGGGCGCGCGCACCGAAGTGCTCCACAACGCCGGGCACGAGTCGCGCGCCGACCGCCTCGCCGTGCCGCGGGAGCCAGCGCACGGTCACCCCGGCGGGCGCGACGAGGTCCGCGGCATCCTCCGGGTGCGGGACCTCGAGAAAGGCGTCGCCCCGCGCATCCGCGGGCAGGTCGGCGAGGATGCGCGCGATGGCGGGAACGGCGGTCTCGTCGCCCGCGAGCAGGATCCGCTCCGCGTCGCCGGGCGCGAACTCGATGCCGCCGCCGTCGGTCGTGGAGCGGCGCGGGCCGATCACGATGACCCGATCCCCGATCGCCGCCGAGGTCGCCCAGGTGGATGCCGGCCCGGTCGCGCCGGGAACGAGGTGCAGCACGAGGTCCACGACCAGCCTGCGGTCGGCGCCCTCGCCGACGAGGTCGCGCACGGAGTACGTGCGCATCGCGCCGCGCTCGTGCTCGGGCAGCGAGCGCCACGCGTCCCACCAGGACTCGGCGCCCGCGATGTCGGGCAGCGTACCGGATTCGCCGGGGAAGATGAGCTTGATCCGCTGGTCGTAGACGGGCCCGGCGGTGCCGAACTCGGCCAGTTCCGGGGCGGCGAACTCGATGCGCACGAAGCTCGGGGAGAGCTCCCGCACGCTGGCGACGGACACGACGGCGATGACGAAGGGGGAGTCTGGCACGCGGCCAGCTTAGCTTAGCCTTACCTAACATCTCGAGCGCTGGGTTACTCGACGACGCGCGGGTTCGGCCACGGCGACGAGTGGTGCTCGTGCACGATCGTCCACTCGCCGTCGAGCTTGCGCAGGCCGAGGGTGACGCGGCAGCGTACCTCGACCACGTCGAGCAGGGCGTGCGCGAACGCGACCGACGCGTCTGCGACCACCTCGAGCTCGCGCAGGTGGAAGGAGTCGACGCCGCCGGCGCTGTATTCGAAGAACAGCTCCCAGGTCTCCCGGTACTCGTCCAGCCCGCGTTCCTGGATCGGCTCGGGAACGTCGAACATCACCACGTCGGGCGAGTGCCGCGCGAGAACGCCGGCCATGTCGCGATCCTGCACCGCCCGCTCCCAGTCGTGGATGACGGTGCGCACCTGCTCTTCGTCGGAGGTCATGCGACCATCCAACCGCTGCCGGTCGCCGCGTTCAAGGAATCAGGGCTCGACCCCGTCGCCCGTCTCGGCATCCGCCGGCGGCTGGTAGGCGAGGAAGCCGTCGACGATCGCGTCGAGGTCGGAGCCGAAGCGGATCAGGTCCGTGTGGCGTGCCTGGGTGAATCCGGTGTCCCGCATCGCGGCGACCATCGCGACGAGGGGGTCGTAGTAGCCGGCCACATTGAGGAACGCACACGGCTTGCGGTGGATGCCGAGCTGCGCCCACGTCCACTGCTCGGTGATCTCCTCCAGGGTGCCCGGGCCGCCGGGCAGCGCCAGGAACGCGTCGGACCGCTCGGCCATGATCGTCTTGCGCTCGTGCATGGTCTCCACGAGGATCAGCTCCGTGATGTCCTCGTCGCCCTGTTCGCGCTTCTGGAGGGCGCGGGGGATGACGCCGGTGACCGTTCCACCGGCATCCATCGCCGCGTCCGCGACGGCGCCCATCAGTCCGACGTGGCCGCCTCCGTAGACGACGCCGATGCCGCGCTCGGCGAGCCGTCGGCCCACCGCGGTGGCGGTCTCGAGATAGATCGGGTCGTTGCCCGGGCTGGAGCCGCAGAAGACGGCGACGGTGAAGGGGTGAACGTCCTGCATGCCTCCAGTCTCCCGCAGCTCACGCGCTCGTGAGCACGACCAACTGCCGGGTCGCCCGTGTCATGGCGACGTAACGGTCGACCGCGCCCTGGATCCCCGCGCCGAAGCGCTCCGGGTCAACGAGCACGACCAGGTCGAACTCGAGGCCCTTCGCCAGCTCGGGGGTCAGCGACTGCACGCGCGGCAGCGCCCGGAACCCCGGATCGCCGATCACGCAGGCGACGCCCTCCGCGTTCTCGCCCAGCCAGAGCTCGAGGATCCCGTCGAGCTCGGCGCGGTCGCCGTGCACGACCGGCAGCCCCGTGCTGCGGATCGAGAGCGGCACGTTGGCGTCCGGGAGCGCGGCGCGGATCACCGGCTCGGCCTCGGCCATCACCTCCTCGGGCGTGCGGTAGTTGATGCCGAGCGACGCGACGGTCACGTCGTCGAGGCCGATTCGCGCGAGCCGCTCCCGCCATGACTCGTGGAACCCGTGCCGGGCCTGCGCACGGTCGCCCACGATCGTGAAGCTGCGCGGCGGGCAGCGGCGCAGGAGCATCCGCCACTCGGCATCCGTGAGCTCCTGCGCCTCGTCGACCACGATGTGCGCGAACGGGCCGGCGAGCGAGTCCGGGTCCGCGGCGGTGAGCACGGCCTCGTCGATGAGCGAGTTCGCGGCATCCTGTCCGCGCAGGATCGTCATCACGCCCTCGCCGTCGTCGTGCGCCTCGGCCAGGATCAGCTCCTCGATCACCTGCTCCATCTGCTCGCGCTGGGTGGCGAGCGCCGCCTGGTCGCGCTGGCGGCGGCGTGAGGCCTGCGGGTCGCCGATCGCCAGGCGGGCGGCATCCAGCAGCGGCAGGTCTGCGGTCGTCCACGCCCGCGGATCGTCGCGCTGCAGCGAACGGATGTCGCCGGGCGAAAGCCACGGCGCGCACCGCGCCAGGAACGCGGGCACCGACCACAGGTCGGCGACCACCCCAGCCGGGTCGAGCAGCGGCCACGCGCGAGCGAACGCGGCCCGCAGTGCGCGGTTCTGCTCGAGCGCCCGCCGAACGAGGTCCTCGGGCGCGTCGTCGTCGGTGTGCCGGTCGACCAGGATGTCGACCAGCTCCTCCCAGACCTCGTCGCGCGCGTCGTTGTGCGGCGCGCCGCGGCCAGCCGCCGCGAACGCGTCGGCCCAGTCGTCGGGGTCGAGCCGCACGTCGGCCCACTCCGTCTCCACGATCATCGCGCGCGTCGGCGGCTGCTCGTAGCTCGACACCGCCGCCTCGATCGCGTCGACGATGCGCGCCGTGGACTTGAGCGCGGCGACCCGCGGGTCCGCCTCGGCCGTGGCGGACGCACCCTCGGGCACCAGGTCGCGCAGTGTGCACACCTGCACGCCGTCCTCGCCCAGGCTGGGCAGCACGTCGTCCACGTACGCGAGGTAGGCGGCGCTCGGGCCCACGAAGAGCACGCCGCCGTGCTGGCGGGCGAGGCGCGGGTCCGAGTAGAGCAGGTACGCGGTGCGGTGCAGCGCCACGACCGTCTTGCCGGTGCCCGGGCCGCCGTCCACGACGAGGGCGCCGCGCGAGCCGGAGCGGATGATCGCGTCCTGGTCCGCCTGGATCGTGCCGAGCACGTCCCGCATCCGGCTCGACCGGCTGGACCCGAGGCTCGCGATGAACGCGGACTGGTCGTCCAGCGCGGCCCGGCCTTCCAGCCCGTCCATCGTGAAGACCTCGTCCCAGTAGTCCGTGACGCGGCCGCGCGTCCAGCGGTAGCGGCGGCGGCTCTCCAAACCCATCGGATTGGCATGGGTGGCGCCGAAGAACGGCTCGGCGGCGGGGGAGCGCCAGTCCAGCAGCAGGCGGCGGCCCGAGTCATCCGTGAGGCCGAACCGGCCGACGTACACCGGCTCGGCGTCGTCCGCCGCGACCATGCGGCCGAGGCAGAGGTCGAGCCCGTAGCGGCTGAGGGCCCGCAGGCGGGATGACAGGCGCCGCACCTCCTGGTCGCGGTCGAGCGCGCGCTGGCCCGATCCGGCCGGCGCTCGCCGCTCCTCGTCGAGGCGCGCGGTCAGGTCGGCGATCGAGCGTTCGAGGCTCGCGGCGATGGCGGCGAAGTGGGCGTCGTCGCCGGCGATCTGGGCGGGGTCCGCCTTGGCCGCGAGGCGGGCGGGAAGGTCGAAAGCGCTGGTGGCAACAGGGGTCAATGCATCGTCTCCGGTCTGGGGTGGCAACCTCGACCTGCGATTCTGCGGCATGAGGGGGGTCTTGCGGCAAGCCCCCCTGTGCGATATATCTTTAAAATGCGGGAGGAGCTGCTTCCTCGAGCAGGAACACCGCGGCCGTCTCACCCCCGGCCAGCCCGTTGACCATCGTCATGATGATCTCGTCGTCGCTCATCGCGGGCTGCGGGTAGGCCCAGTTGCCCGCCTGCTCCGGCAGCAGGGATGCCGGGGAGGTGCCCGCGCGGTCACCATTCCGGCGCGGGCACCCCCGGTTCGCGACCTAGCCGGCGAGCCAGGCGTTCAGCTTCGCCGTCGCGCCGTTGAAGTTCTTCGCGTACCAGTCCACGTCCTGCAGCACGGTCTTGCCCGTGTTGGCAGGGCCGTACACCTGCAGCTTCTTCGCGTTCGCGGAGAGGGTCGGCTTGGCGGCCAGGTTCACCGGGGCGACGCCGAGCGCCTCGGAGATGCCCGCGACCGCGGTCGGGTCGGTGACGGTCGAGAGGAATTGTGCCGCCGCCTTGGCCTTCGGGTCACCCTTCGGCACGGCGAACGCGTTGATCGAGGCGACCGTCACATCCCACACGATGGTGATCTTGGTGCCGCTGTCGAGCAGCGGAACGTCGCGGGAGTCGGCGAGCATGAACATGTCGACCTGGCCGGACGCGACATCCTGCTGCAGCACGCCCACGTTGGGCGCGAAGATCGTGTCGTCTCGGATGGTGTCCAGCTTCTTGAGGGCACGGTCGACGTTCAGCGGGTACAGCTTGTCGGGAGCCACGCCGTCGGCGAGCAGCGGGTACTCGAGGATGCCGTTCTGAAGGTTGGTGAGCATGCCGCGCTTGCCGGGGAACTTCTTCACGTTGAAGAAGTCCTTGAGCGTCTTGGGGGCCTTGCTCGGGTCGGGGAACGCGTCGGTGCGGTACGCGAACGGGGTCGCGTTGATGAAGTTGCCGATGTAGCAGGAGCCGATCGTGCCCTTCACGAGGTGCTTGGTATCCACGGAGGAGAGGTCGAGTTTCTCGAACAGGGTGCCGCAGTTCTGTGTGGCCGCGGCGGGGGAGACGGCCACCACATCCCACTGGATCGCGCCGGCCTGCACCTGGGCCTGCACCTGCGCGACGTCGGGCGGCGAGGTGTTGACGAAGCTCACGTTCGGGTGCTTGGCGGTGTACGCCTGCTGGTAGTACTTGATCATCGCGTCCTGGCCGACGCCGCCGTAGCCGACGAAGGTGAGGCTCACGGGCGAGTCGTCGACCTTGGCCGAGGACGTGGGCTTGGCCGTGCTGCCGCCCGCGGCGGTGCTGCAGCCGACGAGCAGGAGCGCTATGGCTGCGATGCTGACGCCCCCGAGGGCGAGTGTGGATCGTGACACCGGTGTCATCCTTCCGTAAGTGTTCATAATGCGTCAGGTGCGCACATCATGTGAACAGTATCCTCGCGCAACGGCGGAATACAAGGATGCGGGGGCGTTTCGTTACCGATTTGTGTGCGAATTACCGCAGGCACTGTTCATAATTCGAACAGATGGGGTGTTACTAACTCGCGACCATCGAGCTCAGCTTGTCCGCGGCGGCCTTGAGCCACTCGACCCGCTCGGCGGATCCTTCCTCGGGCGAGAGCATCGCCGTGGTGCCGAGCAGCGCCATCGCGGCCTGCACGTCGCGCCCGCCGAACACCGGCGCGGCGACGGACGCCAGCCCGATGCGGCCGAGGTCGCCCCACGCGATGCCGTTGCGGCGCACCTTCGCCAACTCCTCCTGCTCGGCCCGCGCCTCGGCGGGGGAGAGCCCGGTGTGCAGCCGCGCAGCCACCTCCGGGTTGACCTGGTAGGCGAGCAGCACGCGCGACTGCGCGGCCTTGAGCTCGAGCACGGTGCCGACGTGCACGGTGAGCACGATGGTGCCCTCGTTCGCCTCCTCGACCAGCGTGACGATCGCGCCGGAGCGACCGAGAAAGCTGAGCACGGTGGTGAGGCCCGCCCTGTCGGCGAGGCCGCGCATCACGTTCGGAGCGAGGGTGAGGATGTCCTGCCGCTCGGAGACGAGCGCGGAGACCTGGTCGAAGAGCGGCCCGGGCCCGAAGTTGGCGCTGAGGAACCCGGTGGCCTGCAGCGACTGAAGGTAGCGGTAGGCGGTCGTACGGTTGAGTCCGAGGCGTTCCGCGACGAAGGCGGGGCGCAGCACGCGGGTCTCCTGGTCGAACAGCGAGAGCACGTTCGCGGCGCGCTCGATCGACTGGATGGAGCCGTGCTCGGCATCCGGCGTCGCGGCGACGTCGTCGGGGGAGTCCGGGTCCGTGGTGTTCGAGTTCATGATGAGAACAGTAACGGGAGTGGGCCTCGCGATGGGGCAGGCGAGGCTTGTGTTCCCGCGGTCTCTCGTGTGTATCATATGCTGAACTTTGTGTACGTAATGTGGACAGTCGACGATGGAGAGGGCTGAACGATGACGGATGAGGCTGACACCTCGAGGGGACTACTCGCGGGCAAGGTGATCCTGGTTCTCGGGGCGAGCGCCGGCATCGGGGCCGACGCCGCGCGGGTGTTCGCCCGCGAAGGTGCATCGGTGATGCTCGCCGCGCGCACCGAGGGGCCGCTGGCCGAGGTCGCGGACGAGCTCTCCGCCGCAGGCTTCGACGCCGCCTACGCCGCCGGCGACGTGAGCGTGGGCGCGGATGTCGCCCGCATCGTGGATGCCACGGTCACCCGCTTCGGCCGGCTCGACGGCGCCTTCAACAACGCGGCGATGACCGGATCGGGCCGGCTCGACGAGGTCTCCGAGGAGGAGTTCGACCGCATCATGGCGGTCAACGTCAAGGGCGTCTGGCTCAGCCTGCGCGAGGAGCTGCGGGTGATGCGCCCGCAGGGCTCCGGTTCGATCGTCAACGTGAGCAGCATCGGCGGCCTGCGGGGGAGCCCCGGGCTGGGCGCCTACCAGGCGACCAAGCACGCCGTCATCGGCCTGACCCGCACCGCCGCGCACGACAACGGGCCGCTCGGCATCCGGGTCAACGTGCTCGCCCCCGGTCCCATCGAGACGCCCATGCTGGTCAAGACCCGCGAGGCGATCCCGGGAGGCGTCGAGGCGAGGATCGCGGCGACGCCGCTGCGCAAAGTCGGCACCGGTCGCGAGGTCGGCGACACCGCTGCGTGGCTGCTCAGCGACCACGCGAGCCACATCAGCGGCGTCGTGCTCCCGGTGGACGGCGGGTTCAGCGCCTAGGAACCCCCAGCGCTTCACCGGGCTCAGTCGATCCAGAGCACGATGCCCGTCATGTCGTGCAGCACGGCGGCGACCCCGGCGCGGATGGCGGAGGCGCAGCGCTTCGCGGTGAAGGTGGCCGGGTCGTAGGTCGATGACGCCCCGTTGCCCTCGCCGCGGAACGACGCCCCGGACCAGTCGACCGCGGTGACGTTGCCGGTCGGCTCCGCGACCTCGGCCCCGACCACGAGGAACTGCTGCCCGAGGTGGCTGGCGGTGACGGTGGCGAGCGGGTCGACGAGGTCGTTCCCGGCGCTCACGATGAGGTCGGGCTTCAGCTCGATGGCGCCGACGATCGCGTCGATGGGATTGCTCCTGGCCGGCACCTCGCGCAGGTCGACGCCCTCCGCTGCAGCCCAGTCGCGCACGGCCGAGGCGACGCGTTTCGCCGCGGGATCGTCGCCGGCGGTGAGCAGCACGACGCGGTAGCCGGGGGAGGGGCGCACGGCATCCCACGACCCCGGCGCCGGGTTGATGGTGGCCTCGGGGGTCGGCGCGACCTCCGGGGCGAAGCCGTGCCCGAGCGTGCCGACGGCCTCGGGCTTGTCGTGCGGTGTCGACCAGTCGTCGCCGGCGCAGCCCGCGAGCAGGATGGTGCTGAGCGCGGCCACCGCGATGAGCGCGGCGACGCGCCGTGGGGGGCGCAAGGGGATCGTCCTCCGTCGGGTGGGCGTGCTGGTGGATGCCGAACCAGCATGCGTCAGCGGCGGGCGCCGCACCATCCGCCCGCGGCAGAGTTCCCCGGCTCTTTGGCCGGCGTCCCCCGGATGTTCACCGACCGACGACAGCCTTCTGGCGACCCCGACCCACCAGGAGAACCATGCCCAGGATCGTCCGCCGCCTCGCCGCGGCCCTGCTCGTCGCCATCGGCGCGGCGCTGATCGCGGGGCTCGTGGCCGCACCCGCCGCGGCGCACGGGTTCACCTCGGTCGTCTACGCCGACGTAAGCGGGCGGGGCGGAACGGGCGCCGAGCACGTGCGCACCAAGCTCGAGCTCGAGTACGACCTGCTCGTCGTCTCCGCGGCGGACGCCGGTCACGACGACCCGCTGTTCCGCGCCGGCACGGACGCCTTCGACGGCGGCGAGTCGGCGGCGCAGGCGAAGGCGCTGGAGGACCACATGGACACGGTGCTCGCCTACGTCTCCAAGCGTTTCACCGTGGTCTCCGGCGGAAAGACCTGTGCGCCGACGCAGTCCGGTCACGTCACGATGACGGAGCGGCAGGGCGTGCCGTACGCCGTGCTCGTGCTCGACCAGCGCTGCCCGGTGCCCACCGACGCGCACGTGGTGACCAGCAGGCTCTTCGCCGATTCCGAGGGCTACGTCACCGGCACGAAGACGATCCTCACCTACGAGATCGACAGCCACTCGGGCAGCGCGGCCCTCGACTCGGAGACGCCGTCGTTCTCCACCGAGCAGAGCACGGGGGAGCGGTTCTGGGAGTTCTTCCACCTCGGGGCCGAGCACCTGCTCACCGGCATCGACCACATCCTGTTCCTGCTCGCGCTCATCGCGGGATCGCGGCGGCTGCGCGAGGTGATCCTCGCGGCGACGGCGTTCACGCTGGCCCACTCGGTGACGTTCATCCTCGCCGCCACGGGCGTCGTGTCCGTGTCGGCGCGAATCGTCGAGCCGATCATCGCGCTGTCGATCGCGGTGGTCGCGGCGTGGTACCTGTTCCGGCTCTGGCGACGCGGGGATGCCGCGAACACCCTCGACTCGACGAGCGGGCCGCTCGGGCTCGACCGCGCCGGCTGGCTGCGGCTGGGGGTGGTGTTCCTGTTCGGGCTCGTGCACGGGCTCGGTTTCGCGAGCGCCCTCGGCATCGATGAGCCGTGGTCGTGGACCCTGCTCTGGTCGCTACTCGTGTTCAACCTCGGCATCGAGGTGGTGCAGCTGACCATCATCGCGATCCTCTTCCCGCTGCTGACGCTGCTGCGGCGGAGGGCCCCGCGGATCGGGCTCTGGGCGACGGGCCTGCTCGCCGTGGCCGTGACGGTGGCGGGGCTCATCTGGTTCTTACAGCGCATCGTCACTCCCTGAGCGAAAGCTGTACCGGCGGTCGGGTTTCTGTGAGGACTCTCAGAATGTTCCTCCCCCCGAAAGTGGGCCAGAGACTGCTGTTCAACGCGCGTTAACCCGCCGACCAAATCTTGGGACGTGCCCCACTATGTCCCCGCCCGGGGACCCTGAGAGAAATGGCTGACACATGTCTTCCCCCAGTGCACTAGCACGGCCGAAGCGGCATTCTCGCCGCCGAGCGCTCGTGTTGCTCTCCGCCCTCGCCCTCGGAACGACCAGCGCGATCGGCGGCCTTGTGGCCGTCCCCGCGATGGCCACCGGCACGGCGAACCTCACCGGCGTCATCCTCGGCGTCGGTGCCAACGAATCCCAGCGCATGGTCACCTGGTATTCGTCGGCCGACACGGCACAGTCGGTGCAGCTCGCGCCGACCGCGTCGCTGGTCGCCGGCGACTTCCCCGCGGGTGCCGCCACGTTCTCGGCGACCGGCACCGCCAACATCGCGACGAGCGGCGGGTTCAACCGCCACGCCACGATCTCCGGCCTCGCCGAGAACACCGCGTACTCCTACCGCGTCGGGTCCGACGGCAACTGGTCCACGACCTACGCCTTCAAGACCCAGTCCTTCGACGGTGCGTACGACTTCCTGTTCTTCGGCGACCCGCAGATCGGGTCGTCCGGTGACGTCGCCAAGGATGGCGCGGGCTGGGCGGACACGCTGAACGTCGCGACCGCCGCGAACCCGAACGCGGAGCTGCTCGTCTCGGGCGGCGACCAGGTCGAGACCGCCAACACGGAGACCCAGTGGGACGCGTTCCTCGCGCCCGACAAGCTGCGCCAGTACCCGTGGGCGGCGACGATCGGCAACCACGACGTCGGCGGCAAGGCCTATGAGCAGCACCTCTCCACCCCGAACACCGACCGGTCGGCCCCGTACTACTCCAACGGGCAGCCCGCGTCGAACACCTCGGGTGGCGACTACTGGTACATCTACAAGGATGTCCTGTTCATCGACCTGAACAGCAACAGCTACGCCACCACGCAGGGCGGCGGCGGCGACGCGGCGCACCTCGCCTACGTCACCAGCGTCATCGGCCAGCACGGCGCCGAGGCCAAGTGGACGGCGCTCGTCTACCACCACTCGATCTACTCGCCGGCCGACCACGCGAAGGACGGCGACAACAAGACCCGCCGGGTGGACTTCCCCACCGCCTTCTCGAACCTCGGCGTCGACCTGGTGCTGCAGGGTCACGACCACAGCTACTCCCGCAGCTACCTGATCAAGAACGGCGAGAAGGCCGACCCGGCCGAGCAGCCCGGTGCCGCGGACGTGTTCGCCGGCCCCGGTGGCGTGCTCTACGTGACGGGCAACTCCGCCTCCGGCTCGAAGTACTACGACATCACCGCGCCGGACAGCAGCGGCACGAGCGGTGCCGGCAACGGTGCCGACCCGCTGCACCCGGAGAACTACTTGTACAACTCGGTGCAGAACCAGGAGCACGTCCGGTCCTACATCAAGGTCCAGGTGCGCAGCGACAAGCTCGTCGTCGAGTACGTCCGCAGCGGCACCTGCGCGGCGCCGAACGCGGCCGTCGAGCGGGGCAACGTCGCGTGGTGCAACAACACCACCGCCGCGCAGCCGGTCGGCTCGGTCGTCGACAAGGTGACCGTGCACCCGTACCACGCCGACGGCCAGGACATCCAGGTCAACGTGCCCAACGCCGCACCGGG
Organism: Microbacteriaceae bacterium; assembly: GCA_025463615.1. The sequence goes on from JAODAU010000254.1 coordinate 16,845, forward strand.
TGAGTTCGGCTGGACGATCGACGGCTACAACGGCCTCGTCGACCTGGGCACGGCGACGGAGCACAGCGGCGACTACTTCGAGGCGACCGGGCACATCAACCCGATCATCGTGTCGGACAGCCGCCGCTCGTACGCCCCGTGGTCGATCTCGGCCACCGTGGGTGACTTCCGGGACGCCGACAAGACGTTCTCGGGCTCCTACCTGGGCTGGACGCCGCGGGTGATGGACGCCGGCGCGGGTGCGCAGGCCAGCGCCGCGGTGCCGTCCTCCTACGACGACCAGGGCCAGGGCCTCTCCGTCTCGCGCGGCCTCGGCTTCGCGGACCAGGGCCACCCCCGGGGCACCGCCCGGCTCGGCGCCGACCTGGATCTGAAGATCCCGGGCAGCGTCGAGAAGGGTGGCTACCGCGCCACGCTGACCATCACCGCACTGAGCAGCTGACCCTTCCTTCCCAGCGGGGCGGGCGCCTGCGGTGCCCGCCCCGCGCTGCTGATTTCACTTGAGGACACCAGATGCAGGCGTTCGTTCGTACCGTCGCCGTGGTTGTGTTTTCCGCTGCCGCCCTTGCCGGCCCGGGCGCCGCCGCGGCGCTGGCGGAGGAGGGCGATGTGGCCTGGACGGTCCGGACGGCCTCGAACAGCTACGGCGCCGACC
>JAODAU010000260.1 GCA_025463615.1 Microbacteriaceae bacterium
GCGTGGGCGCGGACGCGTTGAGCGCCGAAGCGCCCGCCGCCACCTGCGCCGCCCCGCTCGCGGCCTGCGTGATGCTCGGCACGAGGGTGTTGGTGATGCTCGACGACAGCTGGGCCGAGCCGTCGCGGACGCCGGTGAGCTGGGCGTTCACCTGGGCGATCTGCTCCGGGGTCGCGCCGGCCAGCGTGAGCGCGCCGATGATCTGCGCCTGCTCCGCCTGGCTCGGAGCGGCGGCGGCGAGCTGTGCGGCGCCGGCCTGCAGGGTCGCCGCGGAGGCGGGCGCGCTGGCGAGTCCGTTCGACAGGGCGGTCGCGCCCTGGCTGAGCTTCTGCGTGTTGGCCGGCAGCGCCGACGCCTGCGAATCCAGCGTGTGCAGCCCGGAGCTGAGCGTGGCCGCGCCGGACGCGAGGGATGACGACCCGCTGGCGAGCGTGGCCGCACCCGACGCGGCGGTGGCCGCGCCATCCGCGAGGTCCGCGGCGCCGGACTGCGCCTTCACCAGGCCGTCTCGGATGTCGCTCACCGACGAGAGCAGCGTCGACGCCGCCTTCGCGCCCACCTGCTTGGCGATCTCGACGCGCACCTGCTCGGCCACCTGCTTGGCGATGGTGGTGCTCAGGTAGCTGTTGGTGTCGTCCGTGACCAGCTTGATCGAGGCGGCGGTGGGGTTGTCGCCGGAGGCCGACGCGAGGTGGGTCGAGAAGTCGGCGGGGAACACGAGCGCGAAGTCGTACGTGCCGTTCTTGACGCCCTTCTGGGCGGCGCTCGCCGAGGTCTCGGTCCAATCGAACTTCTTGTCGTCGAGGAGGCTCTTCGCGGCCTTGTCGCCGTAGTTAGTGTCGACTCCGTTCACAGTGGTCCCGGTGTCGGCGACCACGACCGCGGCCGGGATGTTCTTGAGGTTGCCGTACGGGTCGTGGTTGCCCCAGAGGTAGAGGCCGCCGTAGAACAGCGGCACGGTCATCAGGGCGATGAGCGAGGCGACGCCGAGCTTGCTCGCGGTGAGGCGCGCGAACTCGGCGCGGATGAGCGGGATGACGGTCACGGGGGTCAGCTTTCGGGGGTGGTGGTGAGCGTGCCGGGCAGCCGTGCGCCCAGCGTGACGAGGGTGGATGCCGTGGCCACGTCGGTCACGACCGCGACGAGCACGCCGCGCGACGCGATCTCCGCGAGCGGCGCGTACCAGTCGGATGCCGCGGCGCCATGCCGCTCGGGCGAGGTCACGATCAGCATCGTGACGCCGTCGCGAAGAACCGCCAGCTCGCTGAACAGGCGGATGCGGTCGGCAGCCGGCAGCGCCCGGATCGGCAGCGGGCCGTAGTCGGTGAGCCCGTGGCGCGCGAGGAACCCGTGCACGGCCCGACGCGACGAGGTCATCCCCGCGAACGAGAACTCCTCCATCACGACCGTGTGCAGCGCCACGCCCGCGGTCGGCTCCGCCACCCACGGGGTGTCCACGAGTGCGGTCGCGGAACGCAGCGCGTCGAGGTCGTCGCGGCCGTCGAGCAACACGAGCCCGGTGTCTGCACGCAGCCGACCTCCGAGCAGCATGGAGACGAGCAGCGGCTGCTCGTCGCCCTCGACCGCGATGGCGACGGGGGCGCCATCCGTGAGGTCGAGGGTGACCGGGGGCACGTCGGCCCCGAGGCCTTCGCCGATTCCGGCGGCATCCAGTGTGACGCGCATCATTCGCTCCAGTGCAGTTCGGTGTTGGCATCGATCACGGCGCGGGCCTCACGCCAGCCGAAGCCGACGGTGCCGAGCGTCATGAGCATGACCAGGTCGTGGCCCTCGCGGGAGGGCAGGGGGTTCTGGGTCGACTCCTCGAGCACGCTGAGCGCGGTGTCCTCGACGAGCCGTGCGAGCAGGGCAACGGGCAGGTCTTGGCGCATCGAGCCGGCGGCCCGGCCGTCGGCGATCGCCTCGCGCACGCCGCGGCGCACGGGCGCCAGGGCGGATGTCGTGTGCGCCGCGAGCGGGCCGCGCACGGCCACGACGGCCATGACCCGCACCGCCTCGACCTCGCGCCACAGCCGCGACGCGATGAGCGCCAGCCGCACGACCGGGTCCGGATGTGTCAGCCCCTCGAGCGCGTCGGCGACGCGCTTCGCGCCGCTCGTCACCAGCTCGAGCAGCAGGTCGTCGCGGTTGGCGAAGTGGCCATAGACGGAGCGGCGGCTGAGGCCGGCGGCGGCGGCGATGGTCTCCAGCGAGGCGGAGGGGTCGCGGTTGAGCACCGCCTTGGCGGCGGCGATGAGGGCCTCGCGGTTCTCGGCGGCGTCGCGGCGGGGGGCACGCGTGGTGGTCGTGGTCACGGCATCCACTCTAATAACTTGCACACGTTTGTGCAAGTTATTGTCTGTCGGTGCCTCGCCGATAGAATGGGGTGTAATCCCCACCGATCTCGAAGGGATCCCCCCATGCCCGCAATCGTTCTCATCGGCGCCCAGTGGGGCGACGAAGGCAAGGGCAAGGCCACCGACCTGCTCGGCGACCGCGTCGACTACGTCGTCAAGTTCAACGGCGGCAACAACGCCGGCCACACCGTCGTGGTCGGCGACCAGAAGTACGCGCTGCACCTGCTGCCCAGCGGCATCCTCACCGAGGGCGTCACGCCGGTGATCGCCAACGGCGTCGTCGTCGACATCGAGGTGCTGTTCCACGAGCTCGAGGCTCTGTCGTCGCGGGGGCTGGATGTCTCCAAGCTCCTGGTCAGCGCGAATGCGCACGTCATCACCCAGTACCACCGCACCCTCGACAAGGTCACCGAGCGCTTCCTCGGCAAGCGCCAGATCGGCACGACCGGGCGGGGCATCGGGCCGGCGTATGCCGACAAGATCAACCGGGTGGGCATCCGCATCCAGGACCTGTTCGACGAGAACATCCTGCGACAGAAGGTCGAGGGCGCCCTCGACCAGAAGAATCACCTGCTGGTGAAGATCTACAACCGCCGCGCGATCGGCGTCGACGAGGTCGTGGCCGACCTGCTCAGCTACGCCGAGCGCCTGCGCCCGATGGTCGCCGACACCGGCCTCGTGCTCAACCAGGCGCTCGACGCCGGCAAGACCGTGCTGTTCGAGGGCGGCCAGGCCACCATGCTGGATGTCGACCACGGCACCTACCCGTTCGTCACCTCCTCGAACGCCACCAGCGGGGGCGCCGCGACCGGGTCCGGGGTCGCCCCGAACCGCTTCGACCGGGTCATCGCCGTCGTCAAGGCCTACACGACACGGGTCGGATCGGGCCCCTTCCCCACCGAGCTCTTCGACGAGTCGGGCGAGTTCCTGCGCGCGAACGGCTTCGAGTTCGGCACCACCACGGGCCGCCCGCGCCGCTGCGGCTGGTACGACGCCCCCGTCGCGCGCTACTCGGCCCGCATCAACGGCGTCACCGACTTCGTGCTCACCAAGCTCTACGTGCTCACCGTACTCGAGAAGTTCCCGGTCTGCGTCGCGTACGACGTCGACGGCGTGCGCGTCGAGGAGGTTCCGGTCTCGCAGTCGGACTTCCACCACGCCGTGCCGATCTACGAGGAGTTCCCCGGCTGGACCGAGGACATCTCGGGCGTGCGCCGCTTCGAGGACCTGCCGCAGAACGCGCAGGACTACGTGCTCGCCCTCGAGGCGATGAGCGGATCGCGCATCTCGGCGATCGGCGTCGGCCCCGACCGCGAGGCCATCGTCGTGCGCCACGACCTCCTCGGCTGAGGCCGCCGAGCGGGTCGAGCTTGTCGAGATCACCGACGTCGAACGTAGGTCTCGACAAGCTCGACCCGCCTCAGCGATATATCAGCGGGGGCGTGCGCGCGGCATAACGGGGGCGTACGGCGGTGCCGTTAGAGTCGCCGTGTGCCCAACGGTCTCCGGCGAGTGATTCGCCCCTTCCAGTCGGTCACGCGTCGATTCGCCAGCTGGAACTACCTCGCCGGCGCCCCGACGAGGATGTCCGCGGGCGTGCCCGACGACGATGCGACAGGCACCGTCGACGGCCCCGACCCCTTCGTGATCGTGGTCGCGGGCGGCATGGCGGGGTCCGGCATCGGCCTGCGCACGTTCCACCAGGGCGTCGCCAGCCAGTTCGCGCGCGGGCTCGCCGCGTCGACCGGCAGGGGTGTGGAGTGGGAGAGCGTCGGGGGCAGCACGCTCAAGCTCGCGGCATCCGCCGCGGAACTGCGACGGATGCCGCACCTCACCGACGCCGACGTGATCGTGCTCGGCCTCGGCGTCGCCGACGTGCTCGCGTTCACCCCGCTGAAGCGCTGGACGACGGAACTCGCCGAGCTGCTGCGCCACCTCTCCGCGGTGAGCAGGCCCGGCGCCGAGATCATCATCACCAACGTGCCCGACGTGAGCCAGTGGGTGCAGGTGGGTCCGCTGGTGGCGTCACTGCTCAGCGACGATTCGCGCCAGTTCGGCGAGGCCGCCTACGCGCTCACCCTGGAGACGCCCAAGTGCACGTTCCTCGCACTGCCGCCCGTGGAGCAGACGGATTTCGTGGACGGCGCGTTCAGCTACCCCACGCTCTACCGCCGCTGGGGCCGGTTCCTCGCCCAGCACGTCGCGGCGCGGCAGCCCCGTCCCGGCTCTGAGGCCGAGCAGCAGCAGGCCTAGACGACGCTGAACCCCTCCGGCAGCGGCCCGCGCCCGGTGAGTGCGAGCAGCACCGCCTCGCCGTCGCCCTTCGCGCCGGCGGTCGCGCTCGCGAGGGCGAGCGAGTCCGCGATGGCCGCGTCCGGGAGGGTGTGGCGGATGCCGGTGGCCCGGGACAGGTCGATCGTGTGCACGACCAGCTCCAGGATGCGGGTGCGCAGGTATTCGCTCAGGCGGATGCCCATGCCGCCGATGGACACGATCCGCGTCTCCGGCTGGTTCTCGACCAGCGCGCGCACCCGGCCGAGCGCCGAAGAGACCTGGCCGACGGGGTCGCTGCCGAGCCAGATGCCGGCCTCGACGCCGCGGGCTGCGACGGCCGCGGCATCCGTGAACTGCGGATACACCGTGGTGTAGTACCCCACGGCCGAGCCGATCGTCGCCTCGCCGGGCTCCTCCTGCCCGAGGTAGTTCTCCACGGTGAGGATGGCGCGCGCCGTGTGCCCGGCGAGGTCGCGCACGGTCCACACGCCGAGGCCGGGGAGGTCCCACTGGTCGTCCCGGATGTCGCCGAGCAGTTCCAGGTAGGAGCCGGCGGCGCTCGAGAACAGGGCTGCGTTGCTCATAGTTACAGCGTGGCTGCCAGACTTGGTACATGACCGCGACACGCCCTGAACGAGTGCCGATCGAGGGGCGATTCATCCGCCTCGAGCCGATGACGCGGGAGCACCTGCCCGCGCTGTTCCGTGCCATCGGGCATCCGATCGTCTTCGCCGGCGGCTACGGCGGCGGCCCCCAGGCCTACCGCGACACCGAGGCCGGCTTCGCCGAGTGGGCCGAGACCTACTACCAGTGGGATGCCGGGCTCCCGTTCGCCGTGACGCTGGTCGGCGGCCCGCACGACGGTGAGCTCGTCGGAACGACCTCGCTCAACGACTTCGACGCCGCCCGGGAGGCGGCGCACATCGGCTGGACCGCCTACGACCCGCGGGTCTGGGGCACGGCCGTGAACGCGGAGGCGAAGCTGCTGCTGCTCGGCACGGCGTTCGACCACGGCATCGGCCGGGTGCTCATCCAGGCGGATGCGAGGAACGAGAGGTCCCGCGCGGCCATCACCGGCATCGGCGCGACCCTCGAGGGCGTCCTCCGGAGGGACAAGATCCGCGCGGACGGCACCTGGCGCGACAGCGCGATCTTCTCGGTGATCGTCGACGACTGGCCGCGGGTGCGCGGCATCCTGGAGGAGCGGCTCGCGCGGCAGGGCGACCGGCCCGTGCTCTTCCGCTCTCGCCCGCTGGCCTAGCTCGGGCGGCGGGCCTCCACCAGCGCGTGGCGGCTGTGCGAGACGAAGGCGCCGTGCTCCTCGATCTCGGCATGCAGCTCGATCAGCTTGTCGCGGTAGCGCTCGACGCTGAAGTCGGGCACGGTCCAGAGCACCTTGCGCAGGAAGTAGACCACGGCGCCGACGTCGAAGAACTCGACCCGCGACTCCTCGTAGCGCAGGTCGAGCAGCTCGAGCCCGGCATCCGCCACGGCGGTGCGCAGGTACTCGATGCCGTCCTCCGGCTCGATCTGCTGCGGGCCGAGGAAGAACTCGTAGAGCTCACGGTTCGTGGCGAGCGGGGTGACCTGCTGCGTGATCAGGCGGCCGCCGGGACGCAGCACCCGCGCGATCTCGTCGAACCGGGTGAAGGTGGGATGCCGGCTCGAGACGACATCGAAGGTCGCGTCGGGGAAGGGGAGGTCCGCGGCATCCGCGATGTTGTGCACGTCGGC
>JAODAU010000286.1 GCA_025463615.1 Microbacteriaceae bacterium
GGTGCGCTGATCGAGCCGCTCGCCGTGGCTTTCCACGCCGTCGCCCGCGCCGGGGTCGAGCGGGGGAACGTCGTTCTCGTGCTCGGGGGCGGCCCGGTCGGTCAGTCGCTCATCCTCGCCGCCCGTCGCGCCGGTGCCTCGCGAGTCGTCGTGAGTGAACCGGATGCGGGCCGACGGGCTTTGTGCACCCGCCTCGGCGCCGAGGCGGTCGACCCGGCGGACGGGCCGTTGCCGGTTCAGCTCGCCGGACTCGGCATCGAGGCGGCCGACGTCGCACTGGACGCGGTCGGCATCTCGCCCACCCTCGGCAGCGCCCTGGAGTCGACCCGCCTCGGCGGAACCGTGTGCCTTGTCGGAATGGGATCGCCCACCATCGAACTGGGCGCCTTCCTCGTCAGCACGGGTGAACGCAGCATCGTCGGGAGCTTCACATACACGCGCGACGACTTCGCCCGCGCGGCGGCCTGGGCGAGTACGGCGCCGGAAGAACTGCGCGAACTCGTCTCCGGCCAAGTGTCGCTCGACGAGGCGAACGAGGCATTCGTCGGGCTGGCGGCCGGGGACGGTACGCCGGGAAAGATCCTCGTCCGTCTTCGCTGACCACCGGGGAGTCTGGTGACGTCCCAGATCCAGATCCGGATCCGGGACGTGACGGGATCCGCTTCAGCTCTCGAGACTTGCCAGGTGTTCGGTGAGCACCTCGATAACCAGCTCGTGGTCGGCCTCGTCGGTGAGGCCTGAGACGCCGACGACCCCGACCAGCGCACTGCGAACGCGCAGCGGGAAGGCACCGCCGCTGAAGGTGTGCAGTCGATGGTCGAGACCTAGCCGCGGTTCCACAGCCTGAATGCCTTTGGCGCGGAACTGGTCGCGGATGAGCAACGAGCTGGCGTTGAATCGGCGCACGACCCCGACCTTCCTGTCCAGCCAGTCGTCATTGTCCGCGGTCGATCCGGCCAAGCCGACGTGGAAGACGCGCTGATCGCCCAAGAAGATGGTCGCGGCGATCGGGGCGCTGCGTTCTGTGGCGATCTCGACGATCCGGGCACCGACCTGCCAGGCGTCGGCGTGGGTGAAATCCGGAAATCTCAGGCGCGCTTCATGCTCGGCCAAGCGGGCCAAGGCGGACTGGTCGACGGATTCAGGCATGGTGACTCCTCGCTCTCAACGGCGTGCCGTCGTCGGGTTCGGCAGTGGCGCGCTCGAGGCAATCTTGCCAGCCGCCACCGAGCATCCGGGCACAGTGTGGAGGACAGGCTACGGCATCACTTCTTCGACTTGTCGGCCGTGAAGGCGGCCGTGAACGCCCTGCGAGGATGCCGGAGCACACTCAGCGAGGTCACCTCCGGGAGCGAGAAGGCATCGATGACCCATCCTCCCCAGACGCGGAGCTTCCGGTTCACGGTCGGCACCAGGAGGCCGTGATACAAACGGTGGGCCATCCACGCGGGCCACTTCTTCAGCTTCACCCCCATGATCAGAGCGGCACCGTCTCCCACGCCGTAGCTCGCGATGGTGCCGAGAGATGCGTGGCGATACTCCTCGAGATCCTCGCCGCGGATCTCGTGAAGGATGTTGCGCGCCGCCACGGCCGCTTGACGGATGGCGTTCTGGGCGTTCGGCGGGTAGTACGCGGGTTGCTCCGCTGCGGTCAGGTCGGGAACCTGCGCGTTGTCGCCGAGTGCCCACGCTCCGCCGATCGCGGTGCCGTCCTCGCGGGTCACCTGCAGTCGCGCGTCGGCGGTGACGTGACCTTTGGGGCCGCGCGGCGCATCCGTGTTGTCGAGGGTCGGGCTGGGCCGCACTCCTGCGGTCCAGATGAGCGTCGCGGCGTCGAAGGCGTCGCCGCTCGACAGCTCGATGTGTCCGTCGACGCACGACTTGACGGTCGTCCCCAGCCGGACGTCGATGTCGTGCCGGCCGAGTTCGCTGAGCGTCCAGGCCGAGAGATCCGGTCCTACCTCGGGCGCCACCCGGTCGAGCGCCTCGACCAGCACCCAGTGCACATCGGAACGGCCCAGCCCGGGGTAGCTGTCGACCGCCTGCATGCTCACGTCACGGAGTTCGCTGATGGCCTCGACACCGGTGTATCCGGCGCCCACGAAGACGAAGGTGAGCAGCTTCTTCCGCTCGGCCGGATGCGTGGTCGCGGCCGCCTTCGCCACGCACTCGAGAACGTTGTCGCGCGCGAAGACCGCCTCTTCCACGGTCTTGAAACCCACCGCCAATTGCTGCAGCCCCGGGGTGGGGAAGGTGCGCGTGACGGCCCCGAGTGCGAAGACGACCTGGTCGAACCCCAGCTCCCGGATGCTGCCGTCGAGCGACCGCACGGTGGCCGAGCGCTCCGCCAAGCTCAGCGAGTCGACGGTACCCCGCATGACCCGCGACTTCTTCAGGGTGCGGTGAAGGGGGACGGTGACATCCCGGGGCGAGACGTGACCGCCGGCCACCTCGGGGAGGAGCGGCTGGTAGGTCATGTACGGATTCTGATCGACCACCGTGATGCGCAGCGGCGTCTCACCGCGGTGCCGTTGCAGGCCGAGGGCCGTGTAGAGGCCGGCGTAGCCACCGCCGAGAATGAGCACATGCTGGGTGCTGCTGGGGGACATCTTGCCGACCTTTCCCTGGGGCCCAGGCGAAGCGGGCTGTCGTCGCGGATGGTACGCGCGAGGCCCCGGCGGGGGTATCCCGGACGGGCGGCCGGCTCATGCCGTTCGCTCAGCAGGAGAAACAGCGCCCCACGCCCGGCAATCTCCGTCGCGACGGACAACACGCCACCGTGGCGGACGAAATCTCCGACGGAACATGCCGTCTTCACCGCACAGCCCTCTCGCGTCCGAGGCAGAGCCCCTTCCCGCCAGACGCCCGACTTTCACTCTCCGGAAGCACTCTCCGGAAGGAGAAATCGCGAATAGGCCGCCCCTTTCCTCCGTCCGAACGGAGAAAGCCCATCGACTCGCGCGAAAACTCCGTCCGAAGATGCCTCTCCCACCGCCCGGCTCATCCACCGCGCGGCCGTAACCCTGACCCCCTCCACCTCACTGAGAATCCATAGGCTGCTCGCGGCGTCCTCCGAGCCGACGTAAGTTTTCGCAAAGAATCCGACGGGATCGTGGTATCACGACAACTTTCGGAGGACGGCGACTATGAAGAGGCGATCGTGAGCGCGGTGACGGTGCCCCGGCACGCCGGCGGTCGTGGCGCGGGTTCGCTCGTCAAGCGGCGCCACGCGCGGCTCGTTCGGGTCGTGCTGACGGCCGGTGCCTTCGGGGTGCTC
>JAODAU010000290.1 GCA_025463615.1 Microbacteriaceae bacterium
GTTGACGTGTCCGTGCTCGGCGCCGCCCTCCACGGCCACCTCTCCCTGCGCTTCATCGGGCCGCTGCCGCCCTACTCGTTCGCCGAGCTCTCGCTCGAAGCCGGCGGTGAGTGATGGGTGTGGTCTCCACGCTGCTGCTGTTGCCGGTCGCGCCGGTCAAGGGCGTCGGCTGGGTCGCCAATGTGCTCCTCGAGGAGGCCGAGCGCGAGCGCGAGGCCCGGGAGTCCCCGGAGCGGGCGCTCGCCGACCTCGAGGCCGCGCGGGCGAACGGCGAGATCAGCGAGGAGGACGCCGAAGCGCTGGAGACCCAGCTGATCGAGCGGATGCTCGCGCGGCACGGGCTTCAGGGAGAGGCGTGATGTGCGCCCTTTCGAGCTCGCCCAACAGGCCAGGGAACAGGTGGCCGAGATGACGGGCCTGCAGTCCGGCACGGTGACCGGCCTCGATCGCGGCGGCGACGACCGCTGGGTCGTGACGGTCGAGGTGGTGGAGCTCGAGCGCATCCCGAACACGATGGACGTGATGGGCACCTTCGAGGTCACGCTGTCGGAGGACGGCGAGCTGGTCGGTCTCCGCCGCCGAGGCCGTCGCCGCCGGTCCCAGACCGACCAGGGAACGGGCTAGTCATGTCCGTCGACTACCGGAACGCCGGCGGCCTGCCGGGGCGCCCGCCGTCCCAGGGGGACAGCCTGGCCGACATCCTCGAGCGCGTGCTGGACAAGGGGATCGTCATTGCCGGCGACATCCAGATCAACCTGCTCGACATCGAGCTGCTGACGATCAAGCTGCGGCTGATCGTCGCCTCGGTCGACAAGGCGAAGGAGATGGGGATCGACTGGTGGGAGAGTGATCCCGCGCTGAACGCCGCGTCGAGCCGGCTCGCCCTGGAAAACCGCAACCTGCGTGAGCGGCTGGACCGCCTTGAGCGCGGGCTCGCCCCGCCCGCTGCCGGCGCGGAGCACCCGCCGGAAAGCCCCGCCGACCCCCCGCGAGAAGAGAAGGATGCCTGAGCGCCCGGCAGCGAACGACGGCCTGCTCGCCCTCTGGGTCTACGGCGTGCTGGGCGGCGACGCAGGCGATCCGACGCCGCGCCGCGGCGTCGATCCCGCCTACGACATCGGGCTCATCCGCTACGCCGGGCTGGCCGCCGTCGCGAGCCCTGTGCCGCTGGCGCAGTTCGGCGAACGCGGCCTGAGCGAGTCGCTCGAGGACTTGGACCGGCTCGAGGCGCTCGCGCGCGCGCACGAGCAGGTGCTCGACGACGCACTGAGCGCCGGCGCCGTCGTGCCGTTCCGGATGTGCACGATCTACGAGCGAGAGGAGCGCGTGCTCGAGATGCTCGCGCGCGAGCGCGCGCCGTTGACCGCCGCGCTGCGGCGCCTGCGCGGGATGGCGGAGTGGGGCGTCAAGGCCTATGTGGCCGGGCGCGAAGCGAATCAGGCGGCGACCGACGCGCCGGCATCGGGGACCGACTACCTGTCCCGCAAGCGCGCCGGCCGCGACGCGGCGGAGGCCGCCCGGCGGGCGCTGGAGGTCACCGTCCAGGAGGTGCACGTGCGCCTGCATGAGCAGGCGGCGGACACGGTGTTGAGCGCGCCGCAGGACCGCGGGCTGTCCGGCCACGACGGCCAGATGGTGCTCAACGCGGCCTACCTCGTCGCCGACGCCGACGCCGGGGAGTTCGGCTCGCTGGTGGCGGAGCTCGCCCGCCGCCACCGCCCGGACGGGCTGGAGCTGGAACTGACCGGGCCTTGGCCTGCCTATCACTTCAGCGAGGCGGCGGCGCGATGAGCCCGCGGGATCAGCTGTCGCCGCAGCGGGACGTGGCGCTGGTAGACCTCTTGGACCGGCTGCTCGCCGGCGGTGTCGTGCTCGGCGGCGACATCACGCTCTCGATCGCCGACGTGGACCTTGTCTACCTCCAGCTGCGGGTGCTGCTCGGGTCCGTGCCGAGCCTGGACGAGCTGGGCCTGGCGCTGCCGCGCGCGACTAAGGAGCCGCCGGCTTGATCTGGGTCTACGCCGTATGCAAGCGACCGGGCCTGCCGCTGCCGCTGCCTCGCGTCCGCGGCCTGGCGCAGGCGCCGCTGGGCATGACCGCCGACGACCCGCTGGTCGCCGTGCTCAGCCGGCACGCGCAGGCACCGGACGAGCCGGCGCTGGACGCGCTTTGGGCGCACGAGCGCGTCGTGGAGTCGCTGATGGCCGAGCGGGCCGTGCTTCCGATGCGCTTCGGGACGACACTGCCGTCTGCGGACGACGTGCGGCAAGTGCTCGCCGGGCGCCGGGACGTGCTGCTCGAGGCGCTCGACCGCGTCCGCGGGCGGGTCGAGCTCGCCCTGCGCGCCATGCAGCCGGCGGCCTGCGCTGCGTCCGCCCCTCCGCCCGCCGCCGCCAGCGGTAGCGAGTACCTCCGCGCGAGACTCGCCGGCTCGCGCACGCTCGCGGCGCTGCATGAGCCGCTTGCCGCACTTGCCGTCGCCGCGCGGTGCCGGCCGGGGCGAGCACCTGGCGAACTGCTGCGCACCGCCTACCTGGTCGACGAGCCGGCGGTGGCCCACTTCCGCAGCGTCGTGGAGCGGCTGCAGCGTGAGCACCCGGAGGCGGCGCTGCTGTGCACCGGCCCCTGGCCGGCCTACTCGTTCGTGGAGGCAGTGACCGGATGAACGACCGGCCCGCCGACAAGCTGCTGGCGACGCCGGCCGACTTGGACCCGTTCGCACGCGACCTCTCCGGGCTCGAGGACGCCGTCTCGCGCCGTATCGATGCGGATCCCGACAACGTCGAGCGCGGCCTGGCCCAGCTCGTGCTCACGATCGTCGAGCTGCTGCGCCAGGTGATGGAGCGCCAGGCGCTGCGTCGTGTCGAGGCCGGCGGCCTGGACGAGGAGACGATCGAGCGCCTCGGCCGCACGCTGATGGCGCTCGAGGAGCGCATGGAGGAGCTCAAGCAGACCTTCGGCCTGCGCGACGAGGACCTCAACCTGGACCTCGGCCCGCTGGGCCGGCTGCTGTAGTCACCGCACGGTCCGCACGATCGGCGCAGACCGGTAGCGTGCCCGGGCGACGCATGAGCCTGGTCGACGCCCTTCCCACCGAGCCCAGCGCCGACTCCCTGTACGACGCCTTTACGGCCTGGACGGCGCAGCAGGGCGTGAACCTCTACCCGCACCAAGAGGAGGCGGTGATCGAGCTGTTCGACGCCCACAACGTCGTGCTTGCCACGCCCACCGGCTCCGGGAAGTCGCTGGTGGCGGTCGCCGCGCACTTCGCGGCCCTGGCCGATCACCGCGCCACGTTCTACACGGCGCCGATCAAGGCGCTCGTCTCTGAGAAGTTCTTCGCCCTCTGCGCGATCTTCGGGGCCGAGAACGTGGGCATGCTGACCGGTGACGCGTCCGTCAACGCCGATGCGCCGATCGTCTGCTGCACGGCGGAGGTCCTGGCGAACATCGCGCTGCGGGAAGGCGCCGGGGCGAAGGTCGGCCAGGTCGTGATGGACGAGTTCCATTACTACGCCGACGGCCAGCGCGGCTGGGCGTGGCAGGTGCCGCTGCTCTGCCTGCCGCGGGCGCAGTTCCTGCTGATGTCCGCGACCCTCGGCGACGTCACCGAGATCGCCACCGACCTGACGCGACGGACGGGCCGCGAGACGGTGCTGATCGACGACGCCGAGCGGCCGGTGCCGCTCACCTACTCGTGGTCGGTGGAGCCGCTGCACGAGCTG
>JAODAU010000313.1 GCA_025463615.1 Microbacteriaceae bacterium
GCGGCGCTATAGGAGAGGCGCACGACGTGCCGGTGCTCGGGCACGCTCGCCGCGAGCCACGGCCACTTCGCGGTCGCGTGCGTCAGCGCCTTGGCGCCGATGTCGGGGGTTCCGGCGGCGACGAGCAGACCGGTGCCGCGCGGGGCCGAGTCGAGCTCGGGGGCATCCACCACCAGGGTCGCGAGGGCGATCGTGGCCTCGGCGGGGGCGTCGAGCGGGGTCGCGAGGGCGACGTGGTCGGCCGTGAGGCGCGTGCCGTCCGCGAGGGTGACGGATGCCGCATCCGCCGCATCCACGCGCGAGTCGAACCGCACCTTGCCGCCGCGGCGCTCGAAGTCCAGCTCGAGCCGCTCGACGATGCGCTGGATGCCGCCGTCGATGCCCGACACCGCGGAGCCGGCCGGCGACGCCTCGCGCAGCGACCGCACCGCGTGCGCGAGCGAGCCGGTGCGCAGCAGGGCGGCGCGCAGGCCGGGGGCCACGACATCCACCTCGAGCTCGTCCGGGTGCTTCGAGTGGATGCCCGTGACGATCGGCGCGACCAGGCGCTCGAGCACGGCGTTGCCCATGCGGCGGCGCACCATGCGGCCGAGCGTCTTCTCCTTCGACGCGACCTGGCCGAGCATGAGGCCGTCCATCTGCGCGCGCAGGGCGCCGGGCAGGCCGACGACCTCGATCACGTCAGACGCGAGCGGGGTGCCCGGGATGCCCAGCAGGCTCGTCGCCGGAAGCGGCATCGGGTTACCCACGGCGGGCTTCAGCCACGCACCCTCGGAGCGCGGCGCGACCACGGTGAGCCCGAGCTCGGCGGCCAGGCCGGCCACGGTGCCGCGGCGGTTGGCGAAACTCTCGGCGCCGGCATCCAGCGGGATGTCCGCGAGCGTGTGGCGGGCGACCTTGCCCCCCAGGCGGTCCCCGGCCTCGATTATCGTCACGGACCATCCCGCGGCCAGCAGGTCACGCCCGAAGACGAGGCCGGCGACCCCGCCGCCCACGACGATCGCGCTAGGCATGCGCCAGCTCCACGATGCGGGTGAGCACGTCGGGGTCGGTGTCGGGCGGCACCCCGTGGCCGAGGTTGAGCACGTGCGACGGTGCGGCTTTGCCGCTCTCGATCACCTCGAGCACGTGCTCGGCGAGCACCGGCCAGGGCGCGGCCAGCAGCGCCGGGTTGATGTTGCCCTGCAGCGGAACGTCGCCGCCGAGCCGGCGGGATGCCTCCTCGAGCGTGATCCGGTCGTCGACGCCGATCACGTCGGCACCGGTCTGGCGCAGCAGCGGCAGCAGCTCGCCCGTGCCCACACCGAAGTGCACGACCGGCACCTCGAGGTCGGCGACGTGCTCGATCACGCGGGCGGAGTACGGCGCGACGTGCGCCTCGTAGTCGGCGGCGGAGAGCGACCCGACCCAAGAGTCGAAGAGCTGCACGGCGCTGGCCCCGGCAAGGACCTGGGCGCGGAAGAAGGCGCCGGTGACGTCGGCGGCCCAGCTGAGCAGGGCATCCCAGGTCCCGGGGTCGGCGTGCATGAGGGTGCGGGCGCGGAGGTGGTCCTTCGACGGGCCGCCCTCGACGAGGTAGGCGGCCAGGGTGAAGGGGGCACCGGCGAAGCCGATGAGCGGGGTGGTGCCGAGCTCGGCGACCGTGCGGGCGACGCCGTCGGCGATGGGAGCGAGGGCGGCGGGGTCGAGGGGGCGGAGGGCCGCGACATCCTCGGCGGTGCGGATCGGGGAGGCGAGCACCGGGCCCCGGCCGGGCACGATCTCGACATCCACCCCGGCCAGTTTGATCGGCACGACGATGTCGCTGAAGAAGACGGCGGCATCCACGTGGTGGCGGCGCACCGGCTGGAGCGTGATCTCGCTGGCGAGCGCGGGGTCGAGGCAGGCGTCGAGCATCCTGGTGCCGACGCGCAGCTCGCGGTACTCGGGCAGCGAGCGGCCGGCCTGACGCATGAACCAGACGGGCAGCGTCTCGGGCCGGTCGCCACGGTAGGCGCGGATGAGGGGGGACGAGCCGGTGCGGCCGTCGACGAGCGGGTGGGCGGCTGGCAGGGTCACCGTTCAAGTATGCGTGAGAGAGGCTCCCACCCAGCGGACGTAACATGGAGGACGTGCTTCTCTGCCTCACCTCAAGTCACCGCAACGCGAGCTTCGACCTTCTGGAGAAGCTCTCGATCGGTGCGCCCGTCGCCGCGGGCGAGCTGGTGGGGCGCAGCGACTTCGTGAGCGGGGTCGTGGTGCTCGCCACCTGCAACCGCTTCGAGGCCTACCTCGACATCGACGAGCCGCTCACGGCCGCGGCCGCGGTGGCCGTCGAGACCGCGATCGACGTGGTGAGCGAGGCGAGCGGGGTGCGGGCATCCGACCTGCGCGACTCGGTGACGGTGCTGTGCGGCAACGACGTGGCCGAGCACCTGTTCGCGGTGTCGTCCGGGCTCGAGTCCGTGATCCTGGGCGAGGACGAGATCTCGGGCCAGGTGCGCCGCTCGCTGGAGCAGGCGCGGGCGGCCGGCACCACGTCATCCGTGCTGGAGCGGCTGTTCCAGAAGGCCTCGACGACCTCGCGCGGCGTGAAGACGCAGACGGCGATCGGCGGTGTCGGGCGTTCGCTCGTGCGCCTCGCGCTGGAGCTCGTGTCGAGCCGGGTCGCCGACTGGAGCGAGACGCGCGTGCTCGTCGTCGGCACCGGGCAGTACGCGGGCACGTCGCTCGCCGCACTGCGCGATCGCGGCGTTCGCGACATCACCGTCTTCTCCCCCTCCGGCCGTGCGCGCCCGTTCGCCGTTCGCCACGGGGTCGCGTCGAGCGAATCGCTCGGCGATGCGCTTGCGAACGCGGATGTCGTGATCACCTGCACCTCGTCCGAGATCCCGGTGATCGTGCCCGGGCTGCTCACCCCGGCCCACCGGCGCATCGTCGTGGACCTCGGGCTGCCGAGGAACGTCGATCCGGCCGTCGCAGACGTCGAGGGCGTCGAACTGCTCGACCTCGAGACGGTCAGCCTGCACGCGCCGCTCGAAGAACTGAACGCGGCGGATGACGCGCGAACGCTGGTCAGCGCCGCCGCGAACGAGTTCGCCGCGCACGCCGCCGAGCAGCGACTGGCGCCGGCGATCGTCGCGCTGCGCGGCCACGTGTTCGAGCTGCTCGAGGCCGAGGTGGAGCGTTCGCGCAAACGCGGCGACGACCCGCGAACGGAGGCGGCGCTGCGTCACCTCGCCGGCGTGCTGCTGCACACGCCGTCCGTTCGCGCCCGCGAGCTCGCCCGATCCGGCGACGGCGAACAGTTCGCCGCGGCCGTCGAGGCCCTGTTCGGCGTCACGATCGCCGAGCCCCAGGTCACCGCCGAGGCCGACGACCTGCTCGCGTAACCCGTCCTTCGCGCTGGTGCCGCTCGCTCGGCGAACCCGCCTCGGAGTGCGCCCGGATGTCGGCGTGCAGCTCGCGGCGGCGGCGCCAGAGGAACACGACCTCGTGCCCGAGAATGCCCCCGAAGAACACCAGGCACGCACCAGCCCCGAGGGACGAGGAGCCGTAGCCGAGGTCGGCGAGCGGCGCGATCCAGAGGAAGACATTCGGTGTCGTCTGCGTGATGACGATGTCGCGGGCGACGCCGTGCCCCAGCCGCACGAATCTCACATACGCGCTCACGACCAGTCGGATCCCGATCGCCACGGCGCACATGATCGCGAGGGTGACGGGCAGGTCGACGAGGGTCGACGGGTCCGAAGGCGTCATCGCGAACGTGGCGCAGAAGGCGAGCGGGATGAGCGCCGTTCCTCCCAGCCAGTGCCAGTTGGTGCTGAGCTGCCCGGCCAGCACGGGCGCGCGATGCCGGACGACCTGGGCGGCCACCATCGGAAGAAGGAGACCGACCACCACCACGATGAGCGCGCTGAGCTCCTCAGCCCCGATCCGTGCCGCGACGGCCTCGCGCCCGGGCACGAAGAGCACCGCCACGAAGAACAGCGCGGGAAGCACCAGCGAGCCGACCACGGTCAGCCTGCTGGCCGAGAAGTAGTCGCCGCCCCACGACAGCGAGAGCGTGGGAGCGATGAGCGCGGGGGGAAGCACCAGGAACAGTCCCACGAGGGTCGACACGGGGGTGGCGACGATGCCGATCAGCACGACCGCCGCCGCGAGCCTGAGCACGAGCAGGGGGAGTGAGGCCAGCACGCTCGCGGTCGTTCCGCGCAGTATGGCCGGGTCCAGGCGCAGCGTGCCGAAGAATCCGCTGATCGCGAGCAGCAGCGCCGTCACGGCGAGGAAGAGCGGGTGCGGCACGCGCACGTGCGCGAGGAGTTGTGCGGCGAACCCGAGGAGCGCGGCGATCCCGATGAACAGGGGAAGCCGGATCTCCACCACCTCACCGATGTCGTTGATGACTCCATGCGACGACGGCCGCGACACCGCCGCCCGCAGGTCGCTCTCGGAGAGCGGCCGGCCGTTCGGGATCTTCAGGTCGCGATAGCCCTCCGGTGCCGCTCCGGCGACCACCAGCGCGAACATCTCGACGACGTATTTGTGCGAGACGACGAGGATGTTCTTGCCCGCGCGACTGGCGGGCTCGAGCACCTCCGAGTGGTACCGCTGCACGCGACGGAACATCGCGTGCCACGACTCGCCGCCCGGCGGCATCCCCGTGGAGGAGTGGAAGTAGGCGGAGTACTCGCGGAATCCGATCGACTTCTTCACGAGGCTCTTGTTGCGCCCGCTGAAGACGCCGAAGTCGCGCTCCACGAGCTGGGGCGACTCGATCACGTCGAGCTCCGCTCGGTCGAGGTGGTCGAGGATGCTCGCGGCGGTGCTCCGCGCCCGCGCCAGCGTCGACACGTGCACCTCGTCGAAGTCCAGCCCAAGCGACGCGACGCGACGCGCCGCCTGGTGCGCCTGTCTTATTCCGAGCCGCGTGAGCGGTGACTCGAGGTGGCCGGCGAACCGGTTCTGCTCGTTCGCATGGGACTCACCGTGGCGCACGAAGTAAAGGGGCATGCTGTTAGCACGTGACGGCGCCTCATTTGGTTCACGTAACCATCCCATCCCCTCGCGAGTGGGCGATATTCGTCGTCCGGAGGGCATCCGGAGTGCAAATAACGCCCACTCGGGGTGTGTGCTGGTCAGGCGCGGCGGCGCCGTGAGCGCAGGATCAGGATGCCGCCCGCGATCATGAAAGCGCCCGCGAGACCCAGGAACCCGATGCCCGCCGTGCTCACACCCGTGTACGCGAGCGTGCCGGAGTCCGCGCCCGGCAGTGCGAGCGTCGTCAGGTCACCGCACACGCCATGGAACGCGGCGACCGTGAGCGTCCAGCTGGACGGCCCGTCGATCTGGAACCCGCTGTTCGCGGGCGCCGCGGTCACCGTGTAGGTGCCGGGGGCGACGTTCAGCGAGTTCGACGTGACGACGCCGCCATTGAGGCTGTAGACGATGGCGCCGGGCGTCTGGTCGAACGCCAGCGTTCCGCTGCGCAGCGCGGCGCCGCCGCAGACCTGGTCGGTCGCGGCCACGTCGCCCGAGATGAGCGCGTGCGACGGCAGCTGCACGCAGTCGAGGTCGGCGTTCACCACGAGCCCGGTCCAGACAGACCTGCCCGCGATCGCGCCGAGCGCGCTGTGCGCGGTCACCGCGTAGGTGCCCGGCGGGAGCTGCGTCACGCCGCCGGCCGTCGTGATGTCGGTGGCCGCGGCATCCGTGCGGTGGATCGTGTACGTCACGCCCGCCTGCCCGAAGGTCTGGATGCTGCCACTCACGAGCGTCGCGGAGTCCGCGGTCGCCGCGCAGCTCTGGTCGGTCACCGCGGGCGGGGTCGCAATCGGCGCGCAGTCGGCGTAGGCGCCGAGCGTTCCCGAGTACGTGACGTTGGCGCCGTTCGCGAACGAGTAGCCGGGGGCCGGCGACGCGACGATCACGTACGGGCCCTCGGTCTGCGAGGCGCTGCCGGTCGTGAACGTGTAGATCACGCCGGTGACGGGCGTGAGCGCGAGCGAGCCGTGCGTGCCGCAGGCCACGATCGGCTGCACCTCGGGCGGGAGCGGCGCGATCAGCTGTTCGCATGGGCCGGGAGAGGCGGCGAAGGTGTGTTGCCAGCTCGCGGTGCCGTTGAGGGTGAAGCCGGCGGCAGCGGCCGCGGTGATCGTGACCGACGAGCCGGGCGCGGCGGTCTGCGTGCCGGTCACGGGCGACCCGTTCACGGAGTAGACAACGTTCGCCGTGTTCGGGATCGCGTACGAGCCGTTCGCCGTGGTGCAGGTCGGCTCGCTGAATGTGGGCGCCGCAGCCGTGATGCAGGGATCGCTCGCGCCGGCCTTCTTCACGTCGTACGCGTAGTTGTCCCACGCCACGACGGTGACCGTGTAACTGTGCGGCTTCGACGGGTCGAACGACCAGGTGTGCGTGTACGAGTCGGCGAACGTGGTGACGGCCGGGTCGGTGACGGGGGCGCCGTCGACGGTGACCGCGACGGTGTTCGCCTGGGGGTGGGCGGCATCCGCGGCATAGTTCGAGAGGCTCACGGTGAGCGACGAACAGGTCGCGCTGATCACGGGGGTGTGGGCGGATGCGGGGGCCGCGACGGCGATGAGGGCCAACCCCAGGGCAAGGGCGACCGCGCTCGCGGCAGCGAGCAGTTTCTTCATGGGTGGGTAACTCCCGGTTCGGGTACGGGTGCACGCCGTGTCGGGTTGTCGGCATTCGGGGCTGCCGGGCGACGTGCCGGGCCAACGTAACATGTCCCCCCTATGGGGGACAAGGGTTTTCCGGTTAACGCCGGTTAACGCACGGGTGCCCCGACCCTGAGGCCGGGGCACCCGATTCCGTTACTCGCCTTCGCGGATGTTGCGCGGCCGCTTCAGGAAGATGAACGCGGCCCCGATGAGGAGCAGGATCGCCGACGCACCCAGGAAGCCGGCGGTCCCTTCCGCGCCTGTGAAGGCGAGGGTCTTGAGATCGGCGCAGGATGTCGCGAGCGCATCCACCACCACCGTCACCGGGTTGGTGCCGAGCACCGTGTCGCCGGCGCCCGCCACCGCGGTCACCGCGTAGGTGCCCGGAGCGAAAGCGGTGCGGGCCGCGACCAGCTCGGTGCCGCCCACGAAGTAGCGCAGGCCGTCACCGGGCGTGATCTGGATGAAGCCGCTCACCGTTCCGCCGCTGTGGCAGCTCTCGCCGCCCGCCGTGACATCCGGCGTGAACGCCGCGTGCGACGGCAGCTGGCAGTTGACGGCCTGGTCCACGATCTCGAGCGCCGTCGTCGCCGGGGCGTTGGTGAGCGTGAACCCGGCATCCGCGACCGCCGTCACGTCGTAGTGGCCGACCGGCAGCTCGGTGCTGCCGTCGAGCACCGTCACGTCGTTCGCGCGTGACGGCACGTCGGTGTTGTGGATGACGTAGCTCACGTGGGCCGCCGCGAACACGGTGATGTAGCCCGAGTTCGGCGCGTCACCGGCGTCGAGCCCACAGGTCTGCGGGGTCACCGTCGGGTCGCCCTCGAAGGCGACGCAGCCGTTGTCGCTGTCGCTGAGGAAGGTGTGGCTCCAGGAGTACGACCCCTTGCCCGGCAACGAGTGCCCGGCATCCGCGACCGCGGTCACCGTCACGGTGCCCACGCCCAGCACGCGCTGGTCGTCGGTCACGTAGTGGTAGCCGCTCACGCCGGTGGGGATGTTGATCTCGTCACCGGTGCCGCAGACATCCTTGAACGTGACGGGTGCGACGTACGAGACGGGGACGTCCGCGTTGGTGAAGGTGAAGGTGTCACAGCCGACCGAGATCGAGTGCACCACGCCGTCGCCCTGCGCGCCCGAGCCGAGCGAGTAGCCCACCTGGGTGATCGTGGCATTCGGCCACGCGGCGAGGTAGTCGTTCAGCGTGCCCCACGAGAACTGGTAGCCGGGGTTCGGCGCCGGGGTGGAGCTCACGGTGCCGAGCGGCTTCGAGGCCCACCAGTTGCCCACGCCGGTGAGGCCGTCCGGGTTGCCCCAGGCGGTGACGCCCTCGTAGACGAGGTTCGCATCGGCCACGCCGTCGCCGTTCTTGGAGATGGTGAGCTGGATGCCGGGCAGCGAACCCGAGTTCGACGTGTAGTCGATGCTCGGCACGCCCACCTGCGAGAGCGGGATGTTCAGCGCGTGGTAGCCCGCGGCCTTGTCCGTGTTCCAGATGCCCGATCCGCCGTCGGTGCGCGGGCCGGTGTCACCGGTGCCGTCGGTGACCACGTGCAGGCCGCCGGAGACGTAGGTGTTGTGGCCGTTCGCGCGGCTCTCGCCGAAGGTCCATCCGTTGGGGGCCAGGTTGGTCGAGACGATCGTCTGGTTCTGCGTGGTGCAGGTCTGCACGGTCGGCGCGCAGCCGGAGTAGGCCGGCACGTTCAGCGTGTAGCTCTGCCCCGCCGCGGTCACGACATACGTGACCCCGCCCGTCCAGGATGCCTGGGCCGACACGTAGACGACCTGGCCCGCCGGCACAGTGCGGTCGTAGGCGGAGTTGCCCGCGCCCTGCACCGCGAAGTCGACCGGCACGTTCGACGCGCGGTTGTCGTACTCGAAGGTCACCGACTTGAAGGAACCCTTCTGCGACTGGTCGTAGTAGCAGGCGCCGCCGGTGATCGAGGGCACGGGCTTGGCGATGTCGCAGCCCGCGGTGCTCGACTGGTAGTACGTCGGCGTGGGCCCGAAGCCGGCGAGCACGCCGTGCAGGAACGACGGCTCGTGCGGCGCGTTCGGGCCGGTGAGGTTGGTCGGCAGCGCGAGGTCGCTGAAGCCGTTGAACGAGGCGTAGATGTCGTTCTGCTTGCAGGTGGCCACGTACGGCGCCTGGTAGCTGATCGTGCCGAGCGACGTGACGGTCACGTCGTTGTAGCCCTTGAGCGTCTGCGGCCAGCCGCTGTTCGCCGGGTTGATCGGGGTGTCGTAGGTCCAGGTCGCGGCGCGGACGTAGAGCGGCTTGCACAGCGTGCCGGTGGCGGTGCCGTACTTGCTCACGGTGATC
>JAODAU010000353.1 GCA_025463615.1 Microbacteriaceae bacterium
CGAGCCCGAGATCTTCGAGGTCGACGGCATCCGGGTCGGCCTGCAGACCTGCTACGACGTGCGCTTCCCCGAGGTCACCCGCCGACTGGTGGATGCCGGGGCCGAGCTGGTGCTGCTGCCCGCCGAGTGGGTGCGCGGCCCGCTCAAGGAGCACCACTGGCGCACTCTGGTCACCGCCCGGGCGATCGAGAACACCGTCTACGTCGCCGCGGCCGACCAGGCGCCCCCGGTCGGCGCGGGCAACAGCATGGTGGTCGACCCGATGGGGGTCGAAGTGGTCACGATCGGCGAGGTCCCTGGCGTGGCGGTGGCCTGGATCTCCGCGAATCGCGTCGCCGAGACGCGCGTCGTGAACCCCGCACTGGGGCTACGCCGCTTCCGCGTTCTTCCCTCTTAAGCGCCACGCCCCCGTTTAGGATGGGGGGACCATAGTTCGGGGGAGCAATAGGTGGTAGATCAGCCGTACCGTGTCATCGTCGTCGAGGACGACCTTGACGTGGCATTTTTCACGAAGACCGTGTTGGAGAAACGCGGGTGCGTCGTGGAGACCATCAGCGACCCCTTCCTCGCCCGAGCGGCGATCGCCCGCTTCCAGCCGGACGTGGTCATCACCGACATCGAGATGCCGGGCCTGACCGGCCTCGACCTCATCGACCAGATCCGCGCGGAGCGGCCGGGCACTCCCGTGGTGGTGATGACGGCGCACGTCTCCGTCGACTACGCGGTGGCGGCGCTGCGCAGCCAGGCCGACGAGTTCCTCACCAAGCCGGTGTCGTCATCCGACCTCATCTCGGTGGTCACGCGGCTCTCGGACGAGTACCGGCGCGCCCAGGCCGCCACGCCTCCGAAGGAGTCCGTGCTCGCCATCGGCGCCCACCCGGACGACGTGGAGATCGGCGTGGGCGGCATCCTGGCGGCGCACCGGGCGGCCGGCGACACGGTCACGATCCTCACCCTCTCGCGCGGTGCGCGCGGGGGAGAGGCGGATGACCGCCAGAACGAGTCCCTCGTCGCCGCCGAGCTCATCGGCGCCCGCCTCTTTCTCGAAGACCTGGTGGACACCCACATCAGCAACTCCGACCCCACGGTCGGCATCATCGAGCGCGTGGTCGCCGAGATCAACCCGACCGTCGTCTACACGCACAGCAACCACGACCGGCACCAGGACCACCGGGCCGTGCACGAGGCGACGCTCGTCGCCACCCGCGCGGTGCGCACGGTGGCCTGCTACCAGAGCCCGTCGGCCACCGTGGACTACCGGCCCAACCGGTTCGTCTCGATCGACGGCTTCACGGACACAAAGCTGGCGCTCATCGCGAGCTTCCGGTCGCAGTCCGGCATCCGCGGCTACCTCGAGCCCGACTTCGTGCTCGCGACCGCGCGCTACTGGTCGCGCTACGGCGGCGGCACGAGTTGCGAGCCGCTGGAGATCGTGCGCGAGTCGGCGGACGTCTCGGTGACCCGATCCGACATCACCGCCGCCGTGCGCGCCGAGAAGATGCGTCAGTCCCGCGAGGAGGATGTGCTGTGACGCGTGTGCTCGTCACCGGCGCGGGCGGACCGGCCGGCGTCGCCGTCATCCGTTCTCTGCTGAAGCGTGCCGAGGTGTAGGTCTACGCGGCCGACATGGACGGCTGGGCGAGCGGCCTCTACCTCGTGCCCGCCGAGCGGCGCCGGATCGTGCCGCGCGGCCTCGACCCGGAGTTCGTGGACACGCTCATCGCGATGTGCTCGGGCGACGGCATCGACGTGCTGTTCTCCACCGTCGACTTCGAGCTGCCGTCGCTGGCCGCCCGTCGCGACGAGCTCGCGCCGACCGTGCTCGCTGCGCCATCGCTCGAAACCCTCGAGGTCACGCTGGACAAGTTCGCGCTCTGGGAGCGCGTCGCCCCCTTCGCCCGCGTGCCGGTGACCCGCCTCGTGGGCCCGTCGGCGATGGCCGAGCCGTGGCTGTTCCCGATCATCGTCAAGCCGCGGCGCGGCGCCGGCTCGCGTGGGGTGCGCCTGGTGCCCGACCGCAACTCGCTCGACGTGCTCGGCGACGACCCCACGCTCATCGCGCAGGAGCTGCTGCCCGGCGACGAGTTCTCGGTCGACGTCTTCGCCGACGCCGCGGGAAACATCGTCGCGGCCGTGCCGCGCACCCGCACCCGCGTCGACTCGGGCGTCTCGATCGCCGGCCGCACGGTGCGCAACGACGAGCTGGAGCAGACGGCGGCGGATGTCGCCAAGGCGATCGGCCTCGTCGGAGTCGCCAACGTGCAGCTGCGCTACGACGTCAACGGCGTGCCCGCCCTGCTCGAGGTCAACCCGCGCTTCCCCGGCGCCATGCCGCTCACCATCGCGGCCGGCGTCGACATGCCCTCGCTCTCCCTCGATCTCGCCCTTGGTCTCGACGTGCCCGAACACGTCGAATTCCGTGAGCTCGCGAACGTCCGGTACCTCGAGGACGTCTTCGTCGACCCCGCGGAGATCCTCTACTCGGAGAATGCTGCCCACGGCGAAGAGGACGACTGATGTCGTCGCTGCTGCGCGGTGATTTCCACGTGCACTCGACGTTCTCGGACGACGCGGTGAGCACGCTCGCGGAGAACATCGCCGCGGCGGCGGCAGCCGACCTGCTCGAGCTGCGGCTCGTGGACCACGTGCGCCGCGACACCACCTGGGTGCCCGAGTTCGCGGCCGCGGTGGCCGCCGAGCGCGTGCCCGACGGCCTCGCCGTGCGCACCGGCGTCGAGGCCAAGATCCTCGACAGCACCGGAACCATGGATGTCCCGCCCGCCCTCACCGCCGTCGACGCCGTGCTCATCGCCGACCACCAGTTCCCGGGCGTGGGCGAGCCCTGGTCACCGCGCGAGACCCGCGAGCGCCTGGAGAGCGGCCTCTCCGTGCCCGACGCGCTGGAATTGCTGGTCAGCGGCCTGATCGGGGCCATGGCCAACGTGGCGGCGATGCCCGGCGTCGAGCGCGGCCAGCTCGCGCACTGCTTCTCGATCCTTCCGAAGGTGGGCCTCAGCGAGGACGACCTCAGCGACGAGCACCTCGCCGCCTGGGCGGCAGCGGCGGCAGGCACGCGCACGCTCGTCGAGGTGAACGAGAAGTGGGGCTGCCCGGGGCCGCGGGCGCTGCGCGCAGCGCTCTCCGCGGGGGTCGAGCTCGTGGCATCCACCGACTCGCACGTGGCCTCCGACGTGGGCCGCTACGACCGCGTCGCGACGATTCTGGACGAGCTGTGAACGGCTGGGAGATCGCGCGCCAGGTGCTCGTGATCGTGCTCCTGGTCTTTGTGGCGACCGGGGTCGTGCCGATCCTGGCCACGCTGTACCAGTTCCTCGCCATCCCGTTCCACTCGGTCAAGAACCACTACAAGCGGGCCGCGCCGTACCTGCCGCGCGTCGCCGTCGTGGTGCCGGCGTGGAACGAGGGGATGGTGATCGCGGCATCCATCGACCGGCTCATGCGGCTCGACTACCCGCTCGACAGGCTGCGCATCTACGTGGTCGACGACGCCAGCACGGATGACACCCCCGAGGTCATCCAGGCGAAGGCGCTCGAATACCCCGGCTCGGTGTTCCACCTGCGGCGTGACAAGGGCGGCGAGGGCAAGGCGCACACGCTCAACTTCGGGCTGCGCGAGATCCTCAAGGACGACTGGATGCAGGCGCTCCTCATCATGGACGCCGACGTGATCTACCAGCCCACCTCCCTTCGCCGCATGACCCGCCACCTGGCCGACGAGCGCGTCGGCGCGGTGACCGCGTACATCAGCGAGGGCAGCGCCGACCGCAACTACCTCACCCGCTTCATCGCCATGGAGTACGTGCTCGCGCAGATCGCCTCGCGCCGCGCGCAGAACGTGCTCGGCGCCCTCGCGTGCCTCGCCGGGGGAGCGCAGCTGCACTCGCGCGAGAACCTCGTCGCCCTCGGCGGCCAGATCGACACGTCGTCGCTCGCCGAGGACACCATCACCACGTTCGAGACGCAGCTGCAGGGCCGCAAGGTGGTGTTCGAGCCCTACGCGCTCGTGCTCGCCGAGGAGCCGCGCGGCATCGACGCGCTCTGGAAGCAGCGGCTGCGCTGGGCCCGCGGCAACGTGCAGGTGAGCTCGCGCTACCGCAGGCTCTGGTTCCGCCCGAGCCGCACGCACCGCCTCGGCAGCTTCTCGTTCGGCATCTTCTGGTTCAGCGTGCTGCTTCTGCCCGTGTTCATGATCCTGTCGTCGTTCGGCCTGCTGGGCCTCTTCTTCCTGCAGAGCGAGCTGGCCACGATCGTGTTCCGCACCACGTGGATCCTCGCCGCCTGCGTCTACGTCTACACGATCGGGCTCGCCGTGCAGCTCGACCGGCGCACCGGGCTGCGGAGCTGGCGCGAGGCCCTGCTGTTCCCGGGGCTGGTATCGATCCTGGTGATGATGACCGCCTTCTTCCCCGGGTTGCTGGACAAGCGGCTGCCGGCCCTGTTCGGCATCCAGACCGGGCCCACCTTCTATTACTGGTGGACGCTCTTCGTCTACGTGTGGATCTCGATCTCCATGCTCGGGGCGGTGCTGGCCCGAAAGATCGAGAAGACGAGGATCGGGCGCGTGCTGACCCCGCTGCTCATCTACCTGGTCGGCTACGGGCCGCTGCTGTGCGCGGTGACCGTCGACTCCTACGTCAAGGAGGCGCGGCACGTGGAGCAGAAGTGGGACAAGACCGAGAAGGTCGGGAGGGTGATGGGATGACCGAGCCCGCAACGCCCCCGAAGGGGCCGAATACGGCGTCCCCGACGCCTAACGACCGGCGCGATCCGGGCGACAGTTACCTCCAGAACGAAATCGACGAGAACCGTCGCCACGAACGATGGTTGGTGCCCAAGGCACTGCTCGCCATCGCCGTCGTCGCGGTCCTCGTCATAATCAGACAGGTGTACTTCACATGAACGCGACGCTGGAGACCAGAACCAAGGTCACGGTGCTCGTCGTCGACGACAGCGACGACCAGCGCGCGCTCCTCACGCGCTATTTCGAGCGCGCGGGGTGCGCCGTCGTCGCCGTCGCGAGCGCGGAGGACGCGATCCTCGCGTACGCAGACTCGACCCCCGACCTCGCCGTGATCGACCTCGTGCTGCCCGGCATCAGCGGGTGGGACCTCGCGGCGCGACTCAAATCAGAGTGCCCGAGCTGCACTATCGCGATAAGTTCGGTGCTCGATACGACCGACTACCCCGCCGACGCCGAAGCTGTGCTGCCGAAGCCGTTCACGGGTGCACAGGTGCGTCGCGTGCTGCGCGACCACGTTCCCGGATGGAGCGCAGAATGACCGAACCAGTGAAGACCCGCGTGGTGATCGCCGACGACGACGCCGACATCCGTGCCCTCGTCGGCATCGCCGTGCACAAGGCGGGGCTCGACCTCGTCTCGGTGGCGTGGGACGGCGACACGGCCTGGGACGACATCCAGGAGCACCGGCCCGACCTGGCGGTGCTCGACGTCTCGATGCCCGGCAAGACCGGCCTCGAGGTCTCCCGCCTGGTGCGGGCGGATCCCACGCTCTCGGGCACCACGATCGTGCTGCTCTCCGCCGCCGTCGACGAGGCCTCGCGCAATGCCGGCATCGAGGCGGGCGCGCTCGAGTACCTCGCCAAGCCGTTCAGCCCGAAGGACCTGGCCGCGCGCCTCGCCTTCATCGTGACTGTGCTCAAGTGATGCGCGCGGTCAAACGCTTCATCGACTGGGTGGCGAGGCTGCTCTTCGTCGACAAGCCCAACCCGATGCTCAAGCAGCTGCCGACGACCGGCGCGTTCGCGTTCGCCATACTCATCTGCATCGTGCTGCCGGAGATCCGCACCAACGTCGCCGCGATCATCCTCTCGGTCGCCGTGATGATCGCCGCCACGATCGTGGCCTTCTACTATGCACGAGTCGGGCACTTCAACCGGTGGTGGGCGCTCATCATCCCGGGGCTGTCGCTGCTCGCGATCGCGCTGCTGCGGGTGGGCACCGGGGGCACCCTGTCGCTGTTCAGCGCCCTCATCATCCTGCCGATCGTGTGGATCTCGGCGGAGCGCGGCCGCCGCTGGATCTTCGTCTCCATCATCGGCGCCTCCGCCACGCTGATGCTGCCCTACGTGCTCACCTGGCAGGCGCCGGAGAGCCCGGCGGAGTGGATCCGCGGCGTCTACAGCCCGATCGTCTTCGGTGTGGCCGCCACCATCATCAACGAGATGTCACGGCAGGGCCGCAACCAGTACGTGGCCGTGCGCGAGCTGGCCCGCCAGCGCGAGGGCCTCCTCGACGAGGCGATGGCGGCGACCGCGGCGCTCGCAGCGAACGAGGAGCGGCTGCACGCGGCCGACCGCCTCACCCGCAGCGTGCTCGACGCCGTCACCGAACAGTCGGTGATCGGCACCGACCTCACCGGACTCATCGACGTGTGGAACCCGGGAGCCAGCGTGATGCTCGGGCTCGCCCCCGACGAGACGCAGGGCA
>JAODAU010000354.1 GCA_025463615.1 Microbacteriaceae bacterium
GAGCTCGGGGCAGGACTCCCAGGAGGTGATCAGGCAGTAGCGCGGGTCGGTGCCCAGGTGGGTGGCCGCGTGCCACAGGCGCTGCGAGTCGATGATGAGCTGCGCGCCCGCCGGCAGCGCGATGCGGTACTCCACGCTCGGGTCCGTGCGGTTGTCGCGCAGCACGAAGAAGCTGTCCTTGTCATCCGTGAGGTTGAAGAAGCCGCGCACGACCCAGCCGGTGCCGTCCGGGTTGAGGCGGTTGTTGTCATCCTGGTGCAGGTTGTAGAGGCAGTCGGCGTAGTCGTTGGGCTGCAGCTCGATCACGCGGCAGCGGCCCACGTTCGCGCCCGGCTCCTTGGCACGGGCCACGAGGTGCGGGGCCTTCTCGACCTGGGACGGGATCCAGACGCCGTCCTTGTCGGTGCGCGGCGGCTTGTGGTTCCAGAAGCCGTTGACCTCGATCTCGCCCTTGGCGCTGGCCAGCGGGGCGAACTGGGTCTCTCCCGAGGACTTCCAGTCGACGTACTCGATGTCCTTCCACTCCTGGGGATCGAGCTCCTGGTTGTAGCGATCCAGGACGACGTAGCCGGTCTCTTCGAGCGCGGCGGATTTGATATAACCCATGACGAATCATGCCTTTCGTAGGGGGCCAGCACGTTTTAACAGGCCCGACTTAGGTGAGCCTAACATCGGGCGCCGTGTCACAACCGTTACACACGGGTGCCCCCATAAACTGGTCGGGACATGGGCACAGCCACGAATATCGACGCAACAGCGGTCAACACCATCGCCTGGCTCTCCGCCGCGGACACGACCATCGTCGTGCCGGTCTACCAACGGCAGTACCGCTGGGACATCGGGGCGTGCGAACAGCTGCTCGGCGACATCCGCGCCGTCTCCGACTCGGATGACCGGCACATGCACTTCATCGGCTCGATCCTCTCGTCGGTGACGCCGGGCGACGGCGAGTCCGAGCTGGTGCTCATCGACGGCCAGCAGCGCATCACCACGCTGATGCTGCTCGTGGCGGCACTGCACCACAGCGTGCTCGGCGACGCCGCGCTCTCGGCCGATGCGGACCTCGCCGCGGAGCTCGAGCGCGTGCTCGTGCCCGGCTCCGATCCCACTCGCACGAAGCTCCGGCCGCACCGCGCCTGGGCCGACGTGTTCGAGAGCGTCGTGCTCGACCGCGACGCGGACGGCCCGCGCGACTCACGCTTCGACGACAACTACTCGTTCTTCCGCAGTCAGGTGCCCGCCTCGGAGGTGCGGCGCATCTGGCGCGGCCTGCAGCGGCTCGAGCACGTAGCCATCACCCTGGGCGCTGACGCGAACGCGCAGCAGATCTTCGAGAGCCTGAACTCCACGGGCGAGCCGCTGCGTGACCACGAGCTCATCCACAATTACGTGCTCATGGGCCTCTCGCATGCCGAGCAGAGCGAGATCGAGGACTCGTTCTGGGCCCCGATCGAGCGCAACACGGGTGACGCGATCGCCTCGTTCTGGCGGCACTACCTCGTGATGACCACCGGCCGCGAGGTGGATGTCGCCGGCGGCCGCGGCGTCTACGACGCGTTCCGGCAGAGCTTCCCCCGCCTCGACATCGCCACCCTGCGCGAGCGCGCGGCGGAGTGGCGCGAGTTCTCGGGCGTTTACGCGACGCTGCTCGACCCGTCGCTGTCGCCCGATCCGGAGGTCAGTCGGCAGCTCGGCTTCCTCAACACCTTCGGTCGTGGGATGTACCCGCTCGCCATGCGAGAGGTGCGCGCACACCGGCTCGGCGAGCTCACCACGGCCGAGCTTGTGGACTCGCTCGAGCGCATCCAGTCGCTGCTGCTGCGCCGCACCACGGTCGGGCTGGAGAACGACCGGCTGGTCGGGCGGCTCTGCCGGGCGCGTGAGGGCGGCCGGGATGCCCTCACGCTCGCGATCGCGCGCATCACGCCCTCCGACGAGCGCGTGCGCGTCGCGCTGAAGTACGGCGACCTGCCGCACGCCGCCTACGTGCTCGGGCGGCTGGCGGGGCTCGACTCCGCCGCCGGTCTCGACATCGAGCACGTCTTCCCGCTCGCGCCGGCGGACTCGTGGACCGGCGACGGCATCCGCGAGTGGACCGAGCTCAGCGACGACGAGCAGAACAGCCACCGCGCGCTGGCCCAGACCCTCGGCAACCTCGCGCTGCTCGAGGCGCCGCTGGCAGAGCGCGCGCTCGACGCGTCGTACGACCGCAAGCGCGGGCTCTACCAGCGCAGCGACGTGCCGCTCACGCGGGCGATCGCCGACATCCCGTCCTGGGGCACGGCCGCCATCGCCGATCGCACGGTCGCGCTGACGACGGAGTTCCTGCGGATCTGGGCGCGGCCCGCCACGGTGCCGATCGACGACGACGGGCTGACCCCGATCCTCGACGCCAAGCACCGCCGCGGCTGGCCGCGCGGCTGGGAGCGCGAGTTCGAATACGTGGAGTACCGCGGCGAGCACTGGGACGTGTTCGACGTGAAGTATCTCTTCAACCGCATCTTCAAGCGGCTCTGGGCCGACTCCTACGAGCACGTGGTCGCCTTCACCGCACGCCGCGGCGGCCCGATCTTCGAGGCGCAGGCCTGGAACGGCCACTGGGACGAGATCGACGCCAGCCACTTCATCTACATGGGCTGGGACTCGAAGTACATGCTCTCGGCCGTGCAGGGCCTGCTCGACGACGCCGGCATCGCCGCCGAGGTGTTCGTGAAGTACTCGTACACCGGGGCGGCGATGTAGCGGACTCGCCTACTCGGCGATGAAGGCCAGGATGTCCTGGTCCAGCTTCGCCTGGTAGTCGCCGTAGATGCCGTGCGGCGCCCCGGGGTAGGTCTTGTGCGTGCCGTGCTTGACCAGCTCTATGGACTTGTGCGCGGCGTCGTTGATGGGCACGATCTGGTCGTCCTCGCCCTGCGCGATGAGGATCGGCACATCGAGGGCCTTCAGGTCCTCGGTGAAGTCCGTCTCCGAGAACGCCTTGATGCAGTCGTACGCCGCCGCGAGGTTCACGAGCTGGCCCTGCCGCCAGAAGTCGCGCTTGGCGCCCTCGGACACGGAGCTGCCTGCCCGGTTCGCGCCGAAGAACGGCTCGGCCAGGTCGATCCAGAACTGCGAGGCATCCTTGAGCACCCCGGCGCGGATCTGATCGAAGGCCTCGATCGGCGTGCCGTCGGGGTTGCTGTCGGACTTGACCATGATCGGGGGAACCGCTCCCGCCGTGATGACCTTGGACACCCGGCCGACACCGTGCTGCGCGGCGTACCGCACCACCTCGCCGCCGCCGGTCGAGTGGCCGATGACCACGAGGTCCTTCAGGTCGAGGCTCTCGATGAGCTCCGCGAGGTCGCGGGCGTAGGTGTCCATGTCATTGCCGGCGTAGGTCTTCGAGGAGCGGCCGTGGCCGCGTCGGTCGTGGGCGATGGCGCGGTACCCGTTGTCCGCGAGCAGTTTGACCTCGACCTGCCAGGCGTCGGAGGAGAGCGGCCAGCCGTGGCTGAGCACGACGGGGCGTCCCTCCCCCTGGTCCGTGTAGTAGATCTCGGTGCCGTCTGAGGTGGTGAAATAGGGCATGGTTTCTTCTCTCTGATCGGGGGTGGGTACCCGGGACGATACTCGGGCGCCAGGATGAACGGGAGGCAGATTCTCGCCCGAATCCGGTGAAATCCTTCGCCCGCTCGAGTCTCCGCAAAAGCTGGGAGGCATCGGCGAAACCGGTGCGTCACCCCCGGATCGCGAGCGCCGCCGCATAACCTGTCCGGGTGTCAGTACCCACCACATCCACGCCGCAGCGACCCCGGAGCGCTGAGTGAAGCGGCCGGAGCTGCCCCAGCACCAGCAGGTGCGCGGCTGGGCCGAGCCGGAGTTCACGCCGCCCGCGCCGCCACGGAGGCGCCGCCACGTGCGCCGCTACGTGCTGCTCGGCATCGCGGCCGTGCTCGTGATCGTGGTCGGCTACTTCGCGGTCAACTACTTCCAGTTCCTCGCGGGAGTGAGCCACATCGCCGCCCTCCCCTCCTCGAGTGACCTCGACGGCAAGGAGCAGAACATCCTGCTCGTGGGCGACGACCATCGCCCGGCCAACGCGACCGCGGCACAGCTGGCGGAGCTCGGCACCGAGCAGGACGGCGGCGGAACCAACACCGACACGATGATGGTGCTGCACATTCCGGCGACCGGCGACAAGATCTCGCTCATCTCGCTTCCCCGCGACTCGTGGGTCCCGATCCCGGGCTACGGCATGAACAAGCTCAACGCGGCGTTCGCCCTGGGCTCCTCCGGCGGCAAGGGCGACTCGGGCGGCGCCTCGCTGCTGATCTCGACTGTCTCCGATCTCACCGGGCTGACGATCAACCACTTCGTGCGGGTCTCGCTGCTCGGCTTCTACACGATCGCCCAGGCGCTCGGGCCGATCGACGTGTGCCTGAACAACGCCGTCGACGACCCGTACTCCACACTGAAGCTGCCCGCCGGCGTCTCGACGCTCAACGCGCAGCAGGCGCTCGCCTTCGTGCGGCAGCGGCACGGGCTGCCCAACGGCGACCTGGACCGGGAGGTTCGCCAGCAGTACTTCCTCTCGCTCGAGGCCCACAAGATCATCTCCGCCGGCACGCTGCTCGACCCGGTCAAGCTGCACAACGTGCTCGGGGCGATCAGCTCCTCGATCCAGACGGACCCCAACCTCGACCTCATCTCGCTCGCCGTTCGCCTGCACGGGGTGTCGAAGAGCAGCATGACGAGCGCCACGATCCCGATCACCGGCACCCCGACGATCCGGGTGCACGGACAGGGTGTCTCGATCGTGCAGGTGAACATGGCGGCGATGCCCGCGTTCATCCAGCAGATGACGGGCAAGGCGGCGCCGAAGACGGCGATGGACGGGGTGACGGCGGCCGCACCGGCATCCGTGACCGTCACCGTGCAGAACGGACGCGCGGTCACCGGGGCGGCGGCGACAGCGACCTCGACACTCGCGGCCGCGGGGTTCCAGACGACCGCTCCATCCACCGTCGGCGCGACCGGGCTCACCACGATCGAGTATCCGAAGGGCGACGAGGCGGGCGCGAAGGCCGTGCTCGCCTACGTGCCGGGAGCGCGCACCGTCGAGACCGACGGCATCGCCAACGTCACGCTGATCCTGGGGCAGGACGGGCTCACCGTCGCGGCCCGCGCGTCGAGTCCATCGTCAGGTGCACCCACCACGACGACCCCGCCGCCCGCGAAGGCGAACAACTACACCGCGACCAGCTGCGTCAACTAGCCGGACCAGCCTGATCAGCCCAGCAGTTTGGCCTTCGCCGCGCTGAACTCCTCGTCGGTCAGCGCCCCGGACTCGTGCAGGCTCGACAGGCGCTCGATCTCGCCCATGAGGTCGGGCACGGCCTGGGGTTGTGGTGCGGCCTGCTGCGCCGGGGCCGCCTGCGCCGCCTCGTACTGCTGCGCCTCGTACTCGATCTGGTCCCGCCGCATCTGGCTGCGGCGCATGCCTCCCGAGACCGCGGTGGCGGTTCCCGCGACCACGGCGGTGCCCGCCGCGAGGCCGAGGAGGCCGGGCCGCCCGAATCGTCTGAACAGTGGCATCCGTCTCTCCTTCAGTCGTCGGCGCCCAGGGCGGCGAGTTCGGCGTTCACGATCGGGGCGGGGATGAAGTCCGAGTGGATGACGAAGCCGCCCGCCTCGGCCAGCTTGGTGGCGAGGTGCTTGGCCCAGACCAGCTCGATCACCGCGAACGCCGCGGTGGTGCCGGGCGGGATCTCGGCGCCGAACTCCTGGATGTCGGCATCCGTCGCCACCCCCGAGGCTTCCAGCTCGATGCCGCCGAAGCCGAACTCGTCGGTGAGGTCCTCGATCTCCACCGCGGTGACGGTGTCGTCGGCCTCGTGGGTCACGAGCAACAGGTCGAGCAGGCGGATCGTGTCGGCCTCGATGAGGTCGCCGATCGCGGCCACCACCTGCGGGTTGGGCGTGTCGCCCCGGAACCCGATCAGCAGGAACTGCACCGGTCCGTATTCGAAGTCGCTCATACGGACACCCTCGCCCGAACGGCGGCGGAACGGACTCGCCCGCTGCGGGTGAACGGCGGTCAGCCCTCCGCGGGCACGCGCACGGTGAGGCCGCCCGCGTCGACCCACGCGCGGATCGCGCGCGCCGTGCCGAAGCTGTCGCCGTCGAGCTCGAGGTCGTGCGACCGGCTGAGCCGCAGCACGAACTCGCGGCCGGTGAAGTAGCGCAGCACGTGCACGTCTTTCGCCGCGTCGAGCACGCGCCTCCCCCAGGCCGTGCGTCGCAGGATGCCGTTCTCCACGATCACCTTGTACCAGATCTGCACCCAGCCCAGGATGCCGTTCGGCCGCAGCACCACGATGTCGAACAGCCCGTCGTCCACCGCCGCCTCCGGCATCAGCAGCACGTTGCCGGGCAGTGAGCCGCAGTTGCCGATGATCACGGTGTGCGCGCGGGTGGTCACCTGCCGATCGCCGTCGAGGCGGTACTTGAGGTTCAGCTGGTTCTTGTCGCGCATGGCCGTGCCGAGTGCCCGCACGTAGGCGAGCCAGCCGATCTTCGCCTTCAGCTCGTCGTCGGTGTTGGCGAGCATCTTGGCGTCAAGCCCGAGGCCGGCCATCACCACGAACGCGTGCGAGGAGCGCGAGCCGTCGTCGTCCTCGATCGTGATGCGGCCCAGGTCGACCACGCGGTCCTCGCCCGCGAACGCCGTGTGGATGCTGTGGTCCACGTCGTCCAGGGTGAGCTTGAGGTTGCGGGCGAGCAGGTTGCCGGTGCCGGCCGGGAGCAGCGCGAGCGCGGCATCGGACCCGGCCACCGCCTCGGCGACGGCGCGCACGGTGCCGTCGCCTCCGGCCGCGATCACGAGGTCGGCGCCCTGTTCGAGCGCCTGGGCGGTCATGCCCTGGCCGGCATCCGTCTCGGAGGTCTCGAACCAGAGCGTCTCGCCCCAGCCGTTGGCCTCCTGCTCACGGGCGACGGCGGCCCTGATCGCATCGAGGTCGACCTTGATCGGGTTGTACACGACTGCGGCGACGGGCGGCACGGTGGTCCTCACGGTGGGGGGCGGTTGTGCAGCTACTGTGCCACTGCTGCGGGCGCATGCCTATTCGCGGGCGCGGGGTTGACACGGCGCGCGAAGCACGCCCTACAGGGGATATCCGCAGACGCAAGGGGTGGTTTCCCGCCGCGTTCGCCTGTCCAATGGAACCATGGAACGCATCGAATACGCGGGCGGCTCGTTTCTCACGGGCTCGGAGATCAGCGCATCACTTCTGGCATATGCCGCTGCCCTTGCCAAACGCGGGAGTTCCGTCGCGCTCGAGGTGCCGGCCCGGGATGACGCGGGCAACGTCTCGGTCGCCCACGTGCTCGTCGGGCCGGCCAGCCAGTTCATCTCGCTGCCCGAGGAGAGCGACCTCGAGGAGCTGGTCGACGACGACTTCGTCTCCCGGGTGAAGACGGCGACCCTGCGCCTGGGCACCGGTCGCGCGGAGGCGGTGCCCGAGAGCGAGTCCTTCCCGCCGGACGGCATCGTCGAGCCATGAGCCGGGGTCCGATTGCACTGCTGGCCGCGCGAGCGATCGGCGGCGCCGGCGCGGGTGTGGTCGCGACCATCGTGATGAGCGCGGGATTCCTCGCCGCCCAACGCGCGGGCACGATCGGCACGCTGCCGCCGCAACTCATCGTCGAGCACGCGGCGCCCGAACTCCCGCCGACCCCATCGCGGCTCGCGGCGGTCGTGGCGCACCTCGGCTACGGGGCCGCGGCGGGCGCAGCCTACGCGTTCGCCCCGCGCAAGAGCGTCGCGAGCGGTGTCGCCTTCGGGGTGCTCGTCTGGGCGTCCGGCTACGAGCTGTGGGTGCCAGCCGCCGGCATCCTGCCCCCGGCACACCGCGACGATCGTGCGCGTGCGCTCACCATCTTCGGCGCCCACCTGGTCTACGGTGCGGCCCTCGGCTGGGCGTCGCGTCGATCGGCGCGCCGGTGACGGAGCCCGGCCCGGTCGAACGCGTACGCGAGGCGCAGGCCGACGGCGACCGCGAGGAGCTTCGCGACGACCGCACCATCGGCCGCGTCGACCTCACCCACTGGTACACCCCGTGGGGCCGGATGCTCGCCCGCCTGGTCACCCGCATCGGCGCCCTCCTCACGGCTCGCGGCGCCCTGCTGCTCACGCTCCTCGTCGGCGCCGCGATCGCGCTCGCGCTCAGCTTCGTCGCGTCCCGCATCTACGACGCGATCACGGAGTCCGACGGCGTCGCGGGTCTCGACCTGCCGATCCTGAAAGCCGCGATCTCGGCGCGCACGCCCCTGCTCGACGCCCTCGCCACCGGCTACACGAACGTCGCGGGGCCGATCGGCATGCCGATCATCGCCGTGGCCGCGATCCTCATCCTGTCGCTGAAGCGCAGGTCGTGGACGCCGCTGATCCTCATCGCCGCGGCCGGGCTCGGCTCGCTGCTCATGACCGTCGCGGGCAAGGACATCATCGGCCGGTCGCGACCGCCTCTCGCGGATGCCGTGCCGCCCTACGAATACTCGCCGTCGTTCCCGAGCGGCCACACGCTCAACGCGACGGTCATCGCCGGGGTCATCGCCTACCTGCTGATCCTTCGCCAGCGCTCGACGCACGCGCGAGTGATCACGATCGTCGTCGCCGCGCTCTTCGCGGTGTCGATCGGACTCAGCCGCGTCTTCCTGGGCCACCACTGGTTCACCGACGTGCTCGCCGGTTGGGTGCTCGGCCTGGCCTGGCTCTCGCTGGTGATCACCGCGCATCGGCTCTACCTGACCACGCGTCACTCGAACGATCCATCGGAAACCTGAGGAGCACCATGGCCGCACGCAAAGGCACAGCACAGCAGAGCGGCCCGTCGACCTCGGCCTACGAGCGCGAGCTCCGGCGCCTGCAGGTCGAACTCGTGGCGATGCAGCAGTGGGTGATCGCCTCTGGCGCGCGCGTGCTCGTCATCTTCGAGGGCCGGGATGCCGCGGGAAAGGGCGGGGCGATCAAGCGGATCATGCAATACCTCAACCCGCGCTCGGCGCGTGTCGTCGCCCTGCCGCAGCCCAGCGAGCGGGAAAAGGGCCAGTGGTACTTCCAGCGCTATCTCGAACGGCTGCCCGCAGCCGGCGAGATCGTGCTCATGGACCGCTCCTGGTACAACCGCGCCGGCGTCGAGCACGTGCTCGGATACTGCACGCCCGAGCAGTACGACCGCTTCCTGCGGCAGGTCCCCGTCGTGGAGCGCCTGCTCGTCGAGGACGGCATCATCCTCGTGAAGTACTGGTTCTCCGTCTCGGACCACGAGCAGCAGAAGCGGTTCACGTCGCGGCTCAAGGACCCGATGCGCCGGTGGAAGCTCTCCGACACCGACCTTCTGTCGATCACGAAGTGGGAGGACTACTCGCGGGCGAAGGATGCCATGTTCGCCGTGACCGACATCCCCGAGGCGCCCTGGTGGACCATCGAGAGCGACGTCAAGAAGGCCGCGCGCATCGACGCGATCAGCCACCTGCTCGACCAAGTCCCGTACGAAACTGTCGAGCCCGACCCGATCACGCTGCCCGACCGGCCGTCGGGCGACGACTACGAGCGTCCACCCCGCGAGCTCTACCGGTACGTGCCCGCGCGGGCCGCCGAGCTCAAGGGCTGAGCGGCGGGGACGCGGGTGCGCACAGCCATTAGCCCCACATCCCCCGCCGTCAATCCCTGAGCAGCGCGACATCCGCCGCGTACCGTCCCCACCAGGCGTTGGCCACGGCCGATGGTTCGGTCCGAGGGTCTCGACGATCGCGCGGGCGCCATCGGTGACTTCTATCCCCCGGTGGCCTGGAGAGTCATGTACTTCCACGTTCAACAGCTCATCAACGACATCGCACAGGATGAGCCGGATCCCGGCGCCGCCAACGCGCTGCAGGAGGGGCTCGGCGGCCAGTTCGGCGAGATGCGCACGATGATGCAGTACCTCTTCCAGAGCATGAACTTCCGTGGGCCCAAGGCCAAGCCGTACCGCGACCTGATCCAGGGCATCGGCACCGAGGAGATCAGCCACGTCGAGCTCATCGGCACCACCATCTCGCGCCTGCTCGACGGGTCGCCGCGCTACAACGGCAAGCCCACCGATCCGATCGACAAGCCCGGCGCCGCCGGTGCGGTGCCGCTCAAGATCGCGCTGGACGAGGGCAACATCCACCACTTCCTGGTCGGGGCGCAAGGCGCGCTGCCGGTGGATGCGGCGGGCAACCCCTGGCTCGGCAGCTACGTGTACAACTCCGGCAACCTGGTGCTCGACCTGCTCTACAACCTCATGCTGGAGTCCACCGGGCGCCTGCAGAAGTCACGCATCTACGAGATGACGGCGAACAAGACCGCACGTTCGACCATCGCGTACCTCATCGTGCGCGACCAGGCGCACGAGAACGCGTACGCCAAGGCGCTGGAGACGCTCGGGATCGACTGGAAGAAGTCCCTGCCGATCCCGAAGACCAACGCCGAGCGGTTCCCCGAGGTGAAGAAGCTGGTGGACCTGGGGCTGCAGAGCAAGCAGTACACCTTCGACCTCACCAACCTCTCCGAGGCCGGGCGCATCTTCCAGGGGCTCTCGCCGTCGAACGACGGCACCACCCTCGACGCCAGCGAGCAGGCGCCCGTGGGCGTGCCATCCACCATCTCGGTCGAGCGATACGAGGAGTACGCGCCCGGCGCCGACCCCGAGCTGCTCGAGCTGATCCAGGCCACCGCCGACATGGAGATGGCGGAGATCACGTCGTTCTTCGGCCCGGTGGGGGAACCCGCGGTGAAGAAGGCATCCCCCGCGAGGAAGCCGGCGGCCAAGAAGACCTCGTAACCGCCGTCGGGCTACCGGATGGGCACGATCCCCTGGGTCTCCCGGGGGAACGTGGCCAGCACGGATTCCGGGATGTTGAGGTGCGCCGCGACCAGCGCCGGCGGCAGGTGCGCGAGCCAGTTCGCCAGCGAGACCTCCTCGTAGTGATCGCTGCGGAACGTCTCCAGGAACACCAGGTCCTCGTCGCCGGTGTTCTCGATGTAGTGGCCGAGGTTGCGGCGCACCACCCCGACGTCGCCGGCGCGGAAGTCGGTGGTGTTGGCGTGCGGTCCGGTGTTGAAGACCGTCATGCGCCCCTGGCCCTTGAGCCAGTACTGCCACTCGTCGGCATTCGGATGCCAGTGCAGCTCACGCATCGACCCCGGGTGCAGCGTGACCAGCGCGGCGGCGACCGTCTTCGACGCCGAGAAGTTGGTCGAGTCGGCGACGCGGATGCTGCCCCCCGAGTTCTCGTGCACCGGCGTCGACTTCGAGAGTCGGAAGATCACGGCCTCCGTCGACCCCCACTCCACGCCGGCCGCGATCTGGTCCTTCTCCAGGTCGCCCGGCACCTCGCCCGGGAAGATCCACAGGTTGTGCAGTGGGATGTCGCCGAACACCTCCTGCGCCACGCCGAAGTTCTTCGCCAGCACCTCGGGTGGCGTGTGTGCGAACCAGTCCGTGAGCAGGAGGGTGTTGCTCTCGGACTGCTGGCCGTCGTCGAAGGCGAGCACGAACTCCGCGCCATCCGGGCCCAGGCCCTGGAGCGAGTGCGGCAGGCCGGCGGGGAAGAACCAGAGGTCGCCCTCGAACACGTCCTCGACGCTCGGCAGGCCCTCGCGGCTGAGGGTGGTGATGCGGCATCCGCCGCGCGTCATCACCGCCCACTCGGCGGTCTGGTGCCAGTGCAGTTCGCGGATGCCGCCCGCCTCGAGGTACATGTTGACGCCGGCGATCTCCTCGGAGATCGCGAAGTCCGACTGGGTGAGCTCCCGCGCCCAGCCGCCGCGCTGCACCCGCCGCGGCGAGATGTTGAACGACGACCAGAAGAACGGCTGCGTCGAGATGTCCGTCGCCGGCGCGTCGATCTGGTTGGGAAACTGGCCGGCGATCACCGGGTTCTGCGGGCCCGTCATGACCGTGCTCGCCGGGTCGTCGGTCACGTTCACCAGGCCCTCCTGCGGAAGGTCCGGGTTGCCGAAACTCGCCTGCTCGTGATGCGGGGCGGGAGGGTCACTGGGGGTCATCGCGTGCTCCTTCTGGTTGTCGATCTTTCAGTCGGTCGATGGGGCCGAGAGCGTCAGCAGCACCGCCGCCACATGGTCGCGCTTTGCGATGTCCTTCTGGGCCCTGCGAAGCCGCGGCGCGAGTTCGTGCTCGGGCAGGTCGCCCGCCAGGTCGACCGCGGCGATGATGAACACCTGCTCCG